>NZ_JBSFGB010000014.1:0-233739 GCF_053596375.1 Streptomyces sp. NPDC001709
GGCGCATCTTCCGCAGATCCCGATGCAGTCCAAACCGCATGACGTCAATCGCCAAAGCCGTCCTCACCCTGGAGCGGCAACGCTGAAGAAGCTCATTGAAGGGGCTTGACGACTTCGCGGTCGAGGAAGGGCGTCAGGTCACGGATCAAACCGGCAAGGCCATGAACAACTACTACACATATCTCACAGCCCGCCAAGGGCAGTTCCTGATGCAGGTGTACGTCACTCGCGCCGACTCGCAGGACGGGAATATCAACGATGCGATCAACGCCCTGTCGACCATGTTGAGGCGTCTGTAAGGCAGGGCAGTGCCGCCGATCCACTTGGCCCGGCGACGCCGCGCACCATGTGCGACCTCCGGCGAGCTGTGAAGTTCTGCCGACGAACGGTCGGGTTTCCTGGTCGGGCCTTGTCGCGGCCCTCGGAGTGACGTTAACCAGGTGAGCCATGAACCTTTTCGGCCGCAACTCCTCCCGCCGGCAGGCACAGCCGTCCGCCGATCCCGTGGCGACCGCCGCCCCGGTGGCCGGTGGCCATGCCACCGCCGTTCTGCCCGATCCCGAGCTGGGGGGCCTCACCGGTGCGTGGCTGATCGATCCCGCGCACAGCAGGATCGGGTTCTCGGTGCGGCATGCGATGGTGACGACGGTGCGGGGCGCCTTCACGGAGTACGAGAGCCGCCTGTACTTCGACGGCCGTGACCCGGCCCGCTCCCGGGCCGACATCGTGCTGTACACGGCCAGCGTCGAGACCGGTGTCGAGCAGCGCGACGCGCACCTGGTCGGCCGGCAGTTCCTGGACGCCGGGGCGTACCCGCGGATGACCTTCACGAGCACCGCCGTGGAGCTCACGGGCAAGGACGTCTACCGCATGACCGGCGACCTCACGATCAAGGACACCACGCGCCCCGTCGCCCTGGAACTCACCTACATCGGTCATGTCACCGACGCGTTCGGTGACGAGCGCGTCGGCTTCGACGGCACCACCACCATCAGCCGCTCCGACTGGGGTCTGACCTACGACACCCGGCTGGCCCAGGGCGGGACCATGGTGAGCGAGACGGTCCGCCTCCAGTTCGACATAGCGGCCATCCGCGCCACCTCCGGCGCCTGAGGCCCTTCCGGCTACGCGGCCGTGTGTTCCAGCCGCTCCTTGAGCAGCCTCTCGTTGTGTGGCAGTTCCCTGCGGACCTGGGGCTTCACGACGAGGGGCAGCAGGACCTTGCCGATGCCGCGGCCCTCGAAGTCCAGGTCCATGATCACCCGGGTGCGGCCTTCGGCGAGCGGGGTGACCTCGCCGTGGACCCGGCCGCGCACCGGGCCGTCGATGCCGCGCATGCCCCAGGAACGCGGCGGCTCGAACTCGGTGACCTGCATGGTCATCGGCATGTCGCGGCCGCCGACATGCCGCGTGATCCGGATCCGGGAGCCGATCCCGAACGGGCCTTCGTCCAGCTCCTCGACCGACACCGCGCTCTCCTGCCACTCCGGCAGATGAGCCGGGTCACTGATGTACGCCCAGACGTCACCGGGACTCCGGTCGACGTCGATCTCTTCGTGGAAGGCGGACACGGCGCCCTCCTTTCCAGACGTCCCCACCGGGCAACCCAGAGGGCTTACGCCCAGAATCGTCCCACTTGACCGCCGCCACGACCATCCCCGCACCGCGCACGCAAAGGGCCCCGCCCTACGAGGAGGACGGGGCTCCGACGCCGTACCGAGCAGACCTCACGCAGAGCCGACGAAGACCACCAGCAGAAGCCACACCACCGGAGCCGTCGGCAGCAAGGAGTCCAAGCGGTCCATGATGCCGCCGTGCCCCGGGAGCAGCGTGCCCATGTCCTTGATGC
Organism: Streptomyces sp. NPDC001709; assembly: GCF_053596375.1. Classification (NCBI taxonomy): domain Bacteria; kingdom Bacillati; phylum Actinomycetota; class Actinomycetes; order Kitasatosporales; family Streptomycetaceae; genus Streptomyces; species Streptomyces sp. NPDC001709. The sequence continues at coordinate 1,850 of NZ_JBSFGB010000014.1, forward strand.
CCAGGTCTCGCTTGATCATGGACTCGCCGAGGTCGCCCAGCGTGGCGCTGGCCGCTACCGCGAGGCCCAGCAGCAGGCCCTGCCACCAGGTGCCGTGGTTGATCAGGAACTGCATGCACAGGGCGCCCGCGACCATCGCGAACAGCACCGCGCCCAGCAGGCCCTCGCGGGTCTTGCCGGGGCTGATACGCGGGGCCAGCTTGTGCCTGCCGAAGCGCCAGCCGACCGCGTACGCGCCGGTGTCGCTGACGACCGTGAGGAGGAGGAAGGTCAGGACGCGCCAGGGGCCGTCCTTCGCGGTGAGCATCATCGCGACGAACGTGGCCAGGAACGGCACGTAGAACGCCGCGAAGACGCCCGCCGTGACGTCCTTGAGATAGCCCTCCGGTGACTCCGTCATGCGCCAGACCAGGGCCGCCAGCGCCGTCAACGCCATGGCGACCCAGGCACCCTCGGCGCCGCGGACGTACCCGGCGACCACCATCGCCGCACCGCCGACCGCGAGCGGCACCAGCGGCGCCTTGATGCCCTTGCGCTCGCGCAGCCTGCTGGTGAGCTCCCACAGACCGACGACGACGGCGACCGCGATCACTCCGACGAAGACGGCCTTCTTGATGAACAGGGACGCGACGATCACCACACCGAGCCCGATCCCGACCCCTATGGCCGCGCTCAGGTCACGGCCCGCGCTCTTCTTCTGCGGCGCTGGCGCCGGCTGGTGGGCGTCGGGCATGGGCTCCGGATTCTGGTTCGCGGCCGGGAGAGTCCGGGCCGGCGGCGGCTCGGGGCGGAACTCGTCCTGGAACAAGGGGCCGCTCGGCCGAGCGGCCCCCCGGGCGCCGGCCTGGTCCGGGCCGTGCGTGGGTTCGTCGGGCACGATGGGCATGGGGCGAGTGTGCTGCGCCTCAGGCGCATCGTACGCGGGACCCGCCGGGGCGGCCCCCTGGACAGGCCCACCCACCGTGGGCCCCCAGAAGCCGGCCTGCCCCGTCGGTGGCGGCGCCCCCCAGGAAGAGTCGCTCATCAGACTTCGAGCAGCTCCGCTTCCTTGTGCTTCAGGAGCTCGTCCACCTGGGCGACGTACTTCGCCGTGGTGTCGTCCAGCTCCTTCTCCGCACGGCGGCCCTCGTCCTCGCCGACCTCGCCGTCCTTGATCAGCTTGTCGATCGCGTCCTTGGCCTTGCGGCGCACGGAGCGGATGGACACGCGCGCGTCCTCGGCCTTGCCCTTGGCGACCTTGATGTAGTCGCGGCGGCGCTCCTCGGTCAGCTCGGGGAACACCACCCGGATGATGTTGCCGTCGTTGCTGGGGTTGACGCCCAGGTCGGAGTCGCGGATCGCCTGCTCGATGTTGCGCAGCGCGCTCTTGTCGAACGGCGTCACGACCGCCATGCGCGGCTCCGGCACGGAGAACGAGGCCAGCTGGTTGATCGGCGTCGGCGCACCGTAGTAGTCGGCCACGATCTTGTTGAACATCGCCGGGTGCGCACGGCCCGTGCGGATCGCGGCGAAGTCCTCCTTGGCGACCACGACGGCCTTCTCCATCTTCTCCTCGGCCTCGAGGAGGGTCTCTTCGATCACCACTTGCTCCTGCGTGTCTTGAGTAAGGCCCGGCTGCGGTTCCTGTGTCGGGCGGCGGCCGGCTGCGTCGCGTCTTCTTCCTGCACGGTTCCCGACCGGCAGGACATTGTCCATCCCCCGGCCAGGGCGCGTCCCGTCCGTCCCCCGGACAGGTGGCGCATCCCGGGCGACGGGGGGTGTGCCGGTCAGTCCCGGCTGCCCTGGTCGCCCACCAGCGTGCCGATCTTCTCACCCTTGACGGCGCGGGCGATATTGCCCTCCGCGAGAAGCTCGAAGACCAGGATCGGGAGCTTGTTGTCACGGCACAGCGTGATGGCGGTGGCGTCGGCGACCTTGAGGTCGCGGGTGATGACCTCGCCGTAGCCGAGGGCGTCGAACTTGACCGCGTCGGGGTTGGTCTTGGGGTCGGAGTCGTAGACCCCGTCCACGCCGTTCTTGCCCATGAGCAGCGCCTCGGCGTCGATCTCCAGGGCGCGCTGGGCGGCGGTGGTGTCGGTGGAGAAGTACGGCATGCCCATACCGGCGCCGAAGATGACCACGCGGCCCTTCTCCAGGTGGCGCACGGCGCGCAGCGGGATGTACGGCTCGGCGACCTGGCCCATGGTGATGGCGGTCTGCACCCGGCTGTCGATGCCCTCCTTCTCCAGGAAGTCCTGGAGGGCGAGGCAGTTCATCACGGTGCCGAGCATGCCCATGTAGTCGGAGCGGGCGCGGTCCATGCCGCGCTGCTGGAGCTCGGCGCCACGGAAGAAGTTGCCGCCGCCGATGACGACCGCGATCTCGGCCCCGTCGCGCACGACGGCCGCGATCTCGCGGGCGATCTTGTGCACCACGTCCGGGTCCACGCCCAGGCCCCCGCCGCCGGAGAAGGCCTCTCCGGACAGCTTCAGCAGAAACCGGCCGCGTACTTTGCCGTCGTCGCTCTTCTGGGGCTTGGTGGTCATGGGAGATCCCGCCTCTTTCACGTGTTGCACATACGAAGAAGGCCATTGCCGATGGGGTCGCTTTTCGCTCCCATGCGCGGCAATGGCCTCCTCGTCAGATCTGCTGCCGTCCGTCACGCACCTGGTGTGGCGGTGCGTACGGACGACTGCTGTCGACCGACCCTATCGGGATTTCCCTGTGGGTCGCGCGTCGATCGCGGTACGGACTCAGATGCCGACCTTGATGCGCGAGAAGCGCTTCAGGGTGACACCGGCCTCGTCCAGCACCTTCTGGACCGACTTCTTGTTGTCGAGCGCGTAGGGCTGGCCGAGCAGCGTGGCGTCCTTGAAGAAGCCGTTGAGCCGACCCTCGACGATCTTGGCGATCGCGGCCTCGGGCTTGCCCTCGGCGCGGGTGGTCTCCTCGGCGATACGACGCTCCGACTCGACGACGTCGGCCGGCACGTCTTCCTTCGCCAGGTACTTCGGCGCGAAGGCGGCGATGTGCTGGGCGATGCCCTTGGCGACCTCGGCGTTCGGCTTGTCCAGCTCGACCAGGACACCGATCTGCGGGGGCAGGTCGGGCATGGTGCGGTGCATGTAGGCGAGCACGAAGCCGTCGGCGAACTGCGCGAAGCGGTCCAGGACGATCTTCTCGCCGAGGTTGGCGTTGGCCTCGTCCACGAACGCCTGGACGGTCTTGCCGGCCTCGATCTCGGAGGCGAGCAGGGCCTCGAGATCGGCCGGGGAGGTCTTGGCGACGTGCTCGGCGATCGCCTGGGCGACGGCCTGGAACTTCTCGCCCTTGGCGACGAAGTCCGTCTCGCACTTCAGCTCGACGATGACACCGGAGGAGTTGTCGTCGGCGATGATCGAGACCACGGCGCCGTTCTCGGCGGAGCGGCCCTCGCGCTTGGCGACGCCCTTCTGGCCCTTGATGCGCAGCGCCTCGACGGCCTTCTCGACGTTGCCCTCGGCCTCGTCCAGCGCCTTCTTGCAGTCCATCATGCCGGCGCCGGTGAGCTCACGGAGCTTCTTGACGTCGGCGGCGGTGTAGTTCGCCATGAGTCTGTGAGTCTTTCTCGAAGTCTGGGAGATCTTCAGATCCGCACGGTGTGCGCTCCACATGTAGTCGCGGATCGCGTACGTCGTGCCGACCTACGGGTGAACAGCGGGGGCGGACTTCACCGCGCCGGAGGCGCTGCTGGATCCGGTACCGCCCCCGCCGTCGAACGCTGACGGACCGGCGTCAGGCCTGCTCGCCCTCGGCGGCCTTCTCCTCGGCCGGAGCAGCCTCGGCGGCCGGAGCGGCCTCGGCAGCCGGAGCGGCCTCGGCAGCCGGAGCCTCGTCCTTCTTGTCACCCTCGAGCAGGTCACGCTCCCACTCGGCGAGCGGCTCGCCCGCGGCCTTCTCGCCCTTCTCGCCGGTGGCGACGCCGGAGCGGGCGATGAGGCCCTCGGCGACGGCGTCGGCGATCACACGGGTGAGCAGGGTGACGGAGCGGATCGCGTCGTCGTTGCCCGGGATCTTGTAGTCGACCTCGTCGGGGTCGCAGTTGGTGTCGAGGATCGCGACGACCGGAATGTTCAGCTTCCGGGCCTCACCAACGGCGATGTGCTCCTTCTTGGTGTCCACGATCCAGACGGCGCTCGGCACCTTCTGCATCTCGCGGATACCACCGAGGGTCTTCTCCAGCTTGGCCTTCTCGCGCGAGAGCACGAGAAGCTCCTTCTTGGTCAGACCGGACGCGGCGACGTCCTCGAAGTCGATCTGCTCGAGCTCCTTGAGGCGCTGCAGACGCTTGTAGACGGTCGAGAAGTTGGTGAGCATGCCGCCCAGCCAGCGCTGGTTGACGTAAGGCATGCCGACGCGGGTGGCCTGCTCGGCGATGGCCTCCTGCGCCTGCTTCTTGGTGCCGACGAACATGACCGTGCCGCCGTGGGCGACGGTCTCCTTGACGAACTCGTAGGCGCGGTCGATGTACGACAGCGACTGGAGCAGGTCGATGATGTAGATGCCGTTGCGCTCGGTGAAGATGAAGCGCTTCATCTTCGGGTTCCAGCGACGGGTCTGGTGACCGAAGTGGACGCCGCTCTCCAGCAGCTCCCGCATCGTGACGACGGCCATGGCCGTATCTCCTTGAGTTTCTCGGTTGTGCCGCGGATGCCGGACGGCTCCCGCGCCTGACGCCCGCGATGCGCCTTGCCACAAGGGACCGAGAGGCGCTGACACCAACCGCATGGCGGCCCGGTGTCGGGGCGTGCGAAGTCGACCCGGTGACCCGGATCGCCAGAAGAAGTGTACGGGACCGCCGGGGCACCGGGTGACGCCGCTGTCCACAACCGGTGAGTTGTCCACGGACTCCGGCCATGATCGGCGGAGGTGCGGGAGGGTTCTCGCATGCGACGAGCGATGCGATATGTCCTGCTGTCGGTGGGTCTGCCGCTGGGTCTGGCGGTGGCGGCCCTGCTGCCCGGCTGGGCCTGGGCGGGTCCCCCGCCTCCGGCCCCTTCCCCACCCCCTCGAGCCCCGGTACCGGCCATCGCCCGCACCTGGCCGGTGGGCGTACACCCCTTGGTGTTACGGGGCTGGGAGCCACCGTCCACGCCGTACGGCCCCGGCCACCGGGGCGTGGACCTTTCGGCGCCGGCCGGTTCCCCGGTACGGGCGGTCGCCGCGGGGCGGGTGTCCTTCGCGGGTCGGGTGGCGGGGAGGGGGGTGGTGTCGGTGGACCTGACGGGGACGGACCTGCGGACCACGTACGAGCCGGTTGGTCCGTTGGTCCACGAGGGGGACGAGGTGGAGCCGGGCGAGGTCGTGGGAAGGGTGGAACAGCCGGTCTCCCACTGCGGAACGGACACGTGCGTCCACTGGGGCCTGCGGAGGGGCGAGACCTACCTGAACCCCCTGTCCCTGCTGCCGCCCTGGCTCCTGCACAGGGGACCACCGAGACTGCTGCCGGTACTGGGGGTACCGCTGCCGGGCCGGCCGTCCTAGGGCCTGGGGCAGTCGTGCCCGGCGGCAGCCAAGGTCAGCCCCGCACGCCCCGCAGCGCCATCGCCACGGCGGCGTCCGTCACCGCCGCGGGGTCCTCGGCGGCACCGAGCTCGATGCGCCGCACAGCCGCGTCCACGACCCCCTGCAGCAGCATCGCCGCCAGCCGGGGCTGCCCGTGTCCCATCTCCCCGAGCGCCTCGACGACCATCGCGACCAGCCCCCCGTGCGCCGCCCGGATCTTCTCCCGCGCCCCGGCGTCCAGCTCACTCGCGGAGATGGCGACGACCGCCCGATGCCGCCGGTCCCCGACCAGCGCCAGCTGCTGCCGCACATACGCCTCGACCTTGCCCTCGGCGGTGTCGGCCCGCTCCATCGCGGCGGCCACCTCCGCCGCCCACAGCGGAAAGTCGACCTCGCACAGCTCCTCGACCACGGCGGCCCGCGACCGGAAGTACTCGTACACGGACGAGCGCGCGAGCCCCGTCCGCTCGGCGAGGGCCGGGAAGGTCAGCGCCTCGGTCCCCCCCTCGGACAGCAAAGAACGAGCCGCGTCCAGCAGGGCGGCTCGCTGCATCGACCGGTGCTCGGCCACGGAGGCCGCTCGAATCCTTGGCACGTCAACCACTTTACGGACGCTCCCACCCGAACGGGAGCCACCGCGCTCAGCGCCCGAAGCTCGCCAGCTTGGCCCGCAGCTGCAGCACCGACTTGGTGTGGATCTGACTGACCCGGCTCTCGGTGACCCCGAGGACGTTGCCGATCTCGGCGAGGGTGAGCCCCTCGTAGTAGTACAGCGTGACCACGGTCTTCTCCCGTTCGGGCAGCGTGTTGATCGCCCGCGCGAGGAAGCGGCGCAGCTCGCGGTCCTCGGCTACCTCCACCGGGTTGTCGGCGGCGGTGTCCTCCAGCGTGTCCATCAGGCTGAGCCGGTCCCCGCCCTCGCTGCCCACGTGCAGCAGCTCCTCCAGCGCGACCACGTTGGCCAGCGACAACTGGCTGAACACGGCGTGGAGCTCGTCGACCTCCATGCCCAGCTCGACCGCGACCTCACCCTCGCTCGGGGTGCGCCGCAGCCGTGCCTCCAGGGTGGCGTAGGCCCGCTCCACGTTGCGCGCCTTCTGCCGCACCGACCGCGGGATCCAGTCCAGCGCCCGCAGCTCGTCGATCATCGCGCCGCGGATCCGGGTGATCGCGTACGTCTCGAACTTGATCTCCCGGTCGATGTCGAACTTCTCGATCGCGTCGATCAGCCCGAAGACGCCCGAGGAGACGAAGTCGGCCTGCTCCACATTGGGCGGCAGACCGACGCTCACCCGCCCCGCCACGTATTTCACGAGCGGCGAGTAGTGCAGGATCAGCTGCTCCCGCAGCCGGTCGTCCCCCGTCGCCTTGTAGGACCGCCACAGCTCGTCGAGCGTCGAGGGAGCGGGCGGCCGCACGCTGCCACCGTCGCGGGCGGCTGGGGGGATCGCCGCCCGGTCGGACCCGGAGGTGTGCTGGGGCATTCGTCGCCTTGTGCCGTTCTGCAGTGAAGTGCTGTGAAGTGCTGTGAAGTGAGAGGGCGTGGGTTTCGTGGGGTGAAGTGGGCTGCCTGGGTGAGCTGTCGCTCTGGTGTCGAGTTGGCGCGATCTGTGTCGGCGCCTTCGTGAGCGTAGCGTGACTGAGGTGTCGCGGTGTGCGAACAGTGCGGCTCCACCCGTGCGCGGGGCGCTCCGGCCGACGTCACGCGCGCCTTCCCCGGCTCGCTCTGTGTGACCGGCCGGAGCGTCAACTCCGGGAAACATCAAGGGCGTCGGGGGTTCCCCCGGACGGCCGAACACGCTCGGTCAGCGGGTGCCGCGACCGGTGCGGACCGACATCACCGCCTGGCGTGTCAACTTCCAGCTGTCGCCGTGTCGTTCGACGTAACCAAGTGCTCGGAGTTCGTACAGTCTCGCGATCGCCTCGTCCCGGGTGGTCGGCGTGCCGAGCGCGATCTCCTCGACGCCGGCCGCGCGGCTGCCGGGGAGGGCGGCGAGGACGGCCCGGGCGGCGGGTTCCAGCAGGTCACGCGGGAGCACGGGGCCCTTGCGGACCGGGGCGAGCTCACCCATGTCACCCACGAGTTCGACGACGTCCGCGGCATCGGTGACCAGGACGGCCTCTCCCCTCAGCAGTTCGTGGACGCCGGCGGAGAGGGCGCTGGTGACGGGGCCGGGCACGCCCATGGTGAACCGCCCGAGGCGCTGCGCGGCTCTCGCGGTGGCCAGCGAGCCGCTGCGGTGGGCGGCCTCCACGACGACGGTGCCCCTGGTCAGCGCGGCGATGACGCGGTTGCGGAGGATGAAGCGGCTCGGTGTGGGGTGGTCGCCCGGGGGCAACTCGCCGATCACCAGTCCCTGTTCCGCGATCCTGTCGATCAGTGCGGCGTGGCCGCGCGGGTAGGGCCGGTCGACGCCGCAGGCCAGAACGGCGACGGTGGCTCCGCGGGCGGCGAGGGCGCCTCTGTGGGCGGCGCCGTCGATGCCGTACGCGCCGCCCGACACCACCACCCAGCCCCGCTCGGCAAGGCCTCCGGCGAGGGTGGCGGCGACATGGGTGCCGTACTCGGTGCAGGCACGCGCGCCAACCACGGCCACCGACCTGAGCGCCCACATCCGCAGGCTCGGCCGCCCGCGCACCCACAGCCCGATCGGCCGGGCGTCCCCGAGATCGTCCAGCTGCCCGGGCCACTCGGCATCCCCCGGCCCCACGAACCGCGCCCCGGCCTCCCCGGCCACCGCGAGATCCCGCCCCGGCTCGGCCCGCCGAGCCCGCGCGACCAGCCCGGCCCACCGCACCTCGCTCACCCCCGGCAAGGCCGGCGCCCCCTCCCTCAGCCGCCGCACCACCTCCCCCACCCCGAACTCCCGGACCCACCGCCCCCCGACCTCGTCCCCCGGCTCGACAACCCGACACAGAAAGACCCGCCCGAGCACCTCGTCTCCAAGGTCCTCGCCCGTGGTCATGTCAGCGCCCCGATGGCCATCGGCACCCCTCGGGGGACTCCGGTGCGCAGTTGCAGGGCCAGGGCGACGTCGGTCGCGTCCGGGCGGTCGTGTCCGACGAGGTCGGCGACCGTCCAGGCGACGCGCAGCACCCGGTCGATACCGCGGGCGGTGAGCACTCCCCGCTCCAGGTTGCGCTCGGCCTCGTCCATCGCGCCGGCCACGGGGTGGTAGCGGCCTCGCAGTTCCCGGCCGGGGACCTCGCTGTTGGTGTGCCAGGGGGTGCCGACCAGGCGGGCCGCCGTGCGCTCGCGGGCCCGTCGTACCCGCTCGGCCACGGTCGCCGTGGACTCGCCGCGGGCGCCGGGTTCGGTGAGCTGGGCCCGGGTGACCGGGTCGACCTCGACGCGCAGGTCCACCCGGTCCAGCAGCGGACCGGAGAGCCGGGACTGGTAGCGGCGGATCGCCGAGGGCGGGCACTCGCACAGGGAGTCGCGTTGCGAGAAGCGTCCACAGGGGCAGGGGTTGGCCGCCAGCACCATGAGGAAGCGTGCCGGGAACCGGACGACGCCCGCGCTGCGCGCGATCACGATGTGCCCGGACTCCAGCGGCTGGCGCAGGGCGTCCAGGGTCTGGCTGTGGAACTCGGGCGCCTCGTCCAGGAACAGCACGCCGCGGTGGGCGAGGGAGACCGCGCCGGGTCGTGCGATGCCCGGGCCTCCGCCGACGAGCGACTGCATCGTGGCCGAGTGGTGCGGGGCGCAGTAGGGGGCGACGTCGATGAGCGGCTTGCCCGGCGGCAGCAGCCCGGCCACCGAGTGCACCGCCGTGACCTCCAGCGATTCCTCCCTGGTGAGCCGGGGAAGGACGGCGGGCAACCGCTCGGCGAGCATGGTCTTGCCCGCGCCGGGCGGCCCTTCGAGGAACAGGTGGTGGCCACCGGCGGCGGCCACTTCCACGGCCGTGCGGGCCGAGGTCTGGCCCACGACGTCCGCCAGGTCGTGATCGTGATCGTGCTGTGCGGCACCGACGCTGTGCATGCCGGTGGCCGCGCCCGTGCCCGGCACGCGCAGACCGGCCAGGAGGGGGTCGGGGCGGCCTTGGTCGTCCGGTTCCTCGTCGGGGACGGGTTCCTCGGTGAGGACCGCGATGAGCTGGCGCAGACTCCGGACGCCGAGCACGGAGACGCCGGGGACCAGCGTGGCCTCGGCGGCGGCGCACTCGGGCACGACCACTTGCTCGTAGCCCGCGTCGGCCGCGGCGAGCACGGCCGGCAGGATGCCGCGGACCGGCCGGACCCTGCCGTCCAGGCCCAGTTCCCCGATCATGACGATGTCCGCGAGGACGCGCGGATCGATCCGTTCGGCGGCGCCGAGCACCGCGCAGGCGACGGCCAGGTCGAAGCCGGAGCCGGCCTTCGGTACCGACGCCGGGCTGAGTCCGACGGTGAGCTTCTTCTGCGGCCACTCGCCGCCCGAGTTCACCACCGCCGCCCGAACCCGGTCGCGGCTCTCCGTCAGGCTCTTGTCCGGGAGGCCTACCAGGGTGAAGGCCGCGACGCCGGGCTCCAGGTCGGCCTGGACCTCTACGACGACGCCCTCCACGCCGACCAGGGCCACCGAGCAGGTGCGGGCGAAGCCCATTCAGGCCACCCCCCGCGCGTGCTCGACGGACGGAGCGCCCCGGTGGGGCAGCAGGACACCGATCAGGTCGATGCGGACGCCGCCCGGCGGTGCCCCTCCGTGGGCCTGGATCCAGTGTTCGGCCAGCTCGCGCAGCCTGGCCGCCTTCTCTGGGGTCACCGCGGCCATCGGGTGTTCATAGCCGCCGTCCCTACGGGTCTTGACCTCGCAGACGACGAGCGCGTCCCCGTCCCGTGCCACGATGTCGATCTCGCCGGAACGGCCGCAGCGCCAGTTGCGCTCCAGGATCGTCATCCCGGCCTCGGCGAGCCGCCGGGCGGCCAGGTCCTCGCCGTACTTGCCCAGTCCGTTGCGTGCCTTGCTCATGTCGGCACCACCTCCGGCGCCAACGGTCACGCATCCGACCCACACGTGTTGATCTTGGTGGGCTACTCAGCGGTTGTGGAAAACTTCGTCACCCACACGAGCAACAGCGGGTCTCACCCGCCCGGCAGCTCCAAGTCGCTCTTGTTCAGCTCCTCAATGTTCACGTCCTTGAACGTGAGGACCCGGACCTGCTTGACGAAGCGCGCCGGCCGGTACATGTCCCAGACCCAGGCATCGGCCATCGACACCTCGAAGAACACCTCACCCTGGACCGAGTGCACCTGCATCTCGTAGTCGTTGGTGAGGTAGAAACGCCGCTCGGTCTCGATCACATATTTGAACAGACCGACGACGTCTCGGTACTCCCGGTAGAGCTTCAGCTCCATCTCGGTCTCGTACTTCTCGAGGTCCTCGGCGCTCATGGCATGTTCCCCTTCAGCCGTGCGATCCCACCATTGTGCGCCAGTCCGACGGCCCCTCAGACGATTTCCGGGTCGCTAGACGATTTCCGCGTCGAGGGTGACAGGACTGGCCGGGGGACCTTCGTCGAGCAGCGTGCGCAACAGCTCGGCGAGTCTGGTCGGATACACCGTCTCATGTGCCCGGGTCAGTTCCTGACACGTCCACCAGCGCGCTCCGGCGACACTGCGCCGCTCCAGCTCCGTCAGCGCCGTCGCCGCGGTGGCCGTCTGCGTCGTACGGGCCAGGTAGTACCACTCGTCCTGGTCCCAGCGGCGGCCCGCGAACGGGAAGGAGCATCTGCGCCGCCACAGCACCGGGCCGAGGTCGACGTCCGTGATGCCGGTCTCCTCGGCGAGTTCCCTCAGCGCGGCCTCCTCGCGCGTCTCGGCGCCCTCCAGACCGCCGCCCGGGGTGAACCACCAGTCGTCGGCCGGATCGTCCGGCTCATGGCCGTGGAGGAGGAGGATGCGGTCCTCGGGGTCCAGCAGGACCACCCGGGCCACCTTGCGCAGACCGCCCGCGTACGACTCCTCGTACAGCCCCTCGCCGGTTCGCGCGGGGTCAGCGGACACCGGCCGCCTCCGGGCGGGCGGCGGCGCGGGCACGGGAGCGGGCCTTGCGCGCCGCGATCGGGCCATAGGCGCCGCCGGCCAGGACCAGGACGGCGCCGGCGACGATCAGCAGCTCGATCGTGGTGAGCGGGCCGGGCTGGGAGAGGGTGCCCAGGGCCTCGAAGCCCGTGGGGCGCTTGAGCGAGCCCTTCCAGGGCCATACGACGGCGTCCACCCGGGCGTCCACGGCGTCGCGGGAGACCGTGCCCTTGGCGGCGTCGGTGAGGTGGGCCGTGGAGTCCAGGGAGCCCTGGCGCTCGTCGCCGAGGAGGAACAGGCGGTCCTTGGGGACGGTCACCGTCGGGAAGTTCTGGTTCTCGGCCAGGCTGCCCTTGGGCAGATAGGGCTCGTCGATCTGCTTGCCGTTGACGGTCAGCTTGCCGTTCGTGCAGCAGGAGACGGTGTCGCCGCCGACCGCGACCACGCGCTTGACCACCTTGGCGCCGGTGACCCAGGTCTTGTCCTCGAAGACCACCACGTCACCGCGGCGCACCTCAGTGCCGTCGACGCGCTGCGCCAGCACCCGGTCGCCGGCGTCGATCGTGGGTGTCATGGAGCTGGTGGGTACGGTGTACGGCCGGTAGGTCATCGCCGCCCAGGCGAATCCGCCGAGGAACAGCACCAGACCCAGTGCCACCGCCACTCCGGACAGCCGCTGTCCGAGCCCCTGCCTGCTCTCACCACTCATGGACCCGGACCCTACCCGGCGGTACCCGGGCTTGCCCAGGGGCTCCGTCCCAGACCCCACCAGGGGGCTCCGGGACATGTCCCTCGACCTCTCAGCCGCGCTCCGCCTTCACAGCCCTGCGGCGCCGCCACACCACCACCGGCAGCACGGCCGCGAGGGCCACGCCCTGCGGGGCCACCGTCAGGGCGGCGGACGCCGACGACTGCTGGTTGATGCCGGCCTGGTCGAAGGTGTCCGGGACGGGCAGGGTGCCCCAGTGGTTGATCGGCCAGGCCTTGACGATCGCGCGGCCCACCACGTCGTTGACCGGGACCATGCCGTGGTGCTTGTCGGACTGGTTGTAGCGCGAGTCGCGGGAGTTCTGGCGGTGGTCGCCCATCACCCAGATGTAGCCCTTGGGGACCTTCACCTTGAACTGGCCGCCCAGGTCGTCATCGGTGCACGGGGTGTTGCCGGCGTACACATACGGCTCGTTCAGCGCATGGCCGTTGACCAGCAGCGGGCCGCTGCCCTTGCACTGGACCGTGTCACCGCCGACGCCGATCACACGCTTGATCAGGTCCTTCTCGTTGGCGGACGGCATCAGGCCGATCCAGCTGAGGACCTGCTGCACGGCGTTCGGGGTCGGCGCCGGTTCGCCCGCCAGCCAGTCGTCCGGGTCGTGGAAGACGACGACCTCGCCACGCTCCGGCTTGGAGCCGAACCACGGCGTGAGCTTGTCGACCAGGACGCGGTCACCCACCTGGAGGGTGTTCTGCATCGAGGCGGACGGGATCGAGAACGCCTGCACCAGGAACGTCTTGATCAGCAGCGCCAGCACCAGCGCGATGACGACGAGGATGGGCAGCTCCTTCCAGAAGGAGCGTGGCTTCCTCGGCCGGCCGCCGGCCTCGCCCGCATCCGCGTCCCCGGCCGGGGCCCGCTGCTCGTCGTCCGGCGTGCCCTGGTCGCCCGCCGGGTCATTCCCTGAAGTCATGACGCCGTCCGGCACGGGGGCGTTCGCTTCCACGGGGTGCCCGCGGTGCTCCTCGCCGTCGTGCCCCGACCGTGCGCCAACCGCCACATCCCCCACGCCAACTCCTCACTCTGTGCCGCCGCCTGCCCCACATACGACGCAGGCCCACCACTCCCATAACGAGCGGGAGTTCCGCAGGGGTCGGGAGCTGGGTCATTCCGTTCGGATTCTCGGAGGCAACCCTATGCGACAGCCGGGTACCGGCGGTCGCAGCCGACCCGGAGTCGGCGACGCTTGCGAAGGTTTTAGGTTCCCGTAGGCGTGTCCAATGGCCGACCGGCCAGCCGATGACGACGGCCCGGCCGACGACGGAGTTCTCGGAGACCGTTCCGCCGTACGGGGTGTTCTGGTGGGCGCGGGAGTCGGCGGAGTCGTCCCGGTGGTCGCCCATGACCCACAGCCGGCCCTTGGGCACGGTGATGTCGAAGGGGGTGGAGGAGGGCGAGTTCCCCGGATAGAGGTAATCGCCTTCGGTCAGCGGTACGCCGTTGACGGTCACCCGGCCCTGCGCGTCACAGCACTTGACGTGATCGCCCCCGACCCCGATGACCCGCTTGATCAGGTCCTTCTCGTTGTCCGAGGGCAGCAGGCCGATGAAGGTGAGGCCTTCCTTGAGCTGCTTGACGACGACCGGGTCGTGCTTCTTGGCCGTCTGCTCGTCGGCCAGCCAGCCTCCCGGGTCGTGGAAGACGACGACGTCGCCGCGCTGCGGCTTGGTGCCGAACCACGGGGTGAGCTTGTCGACCATGACCCGGTCGCCGATCCGGATCGTCTGCTCCATCGAGCCGGACGGGATCACGAAGGCCTGGACGAGGAAGGTCTTCAGGACGAGCGCTATGAGGACCGCGACACCGACCAGAAGGGGGATCTCCCGAACGGCCGAACGCCGGCGCTTGCGCTTGACCTTGCGCTGGAGTTTCCGTCGCTCCGCGCGCGTACGGCCGCCGCCGGGCGCGGAGGTGCGGCGCGACCCGGTGGGCAGCAGATCCTCGGCGGGGCTGCTGGGCACCCCGCGCGGTTTGCCGCGGTTACCCATGCGTGCCCTCCGGCGATGCGGCGGGCACGCGCGCGTAGGCGGAGGGTCGCGTCAGGTGTGTCCAGTGGTCGTAGGGCCACAGGATCCAGTCGGCGCGGCCGATGACGTCGCCGACCGGGATCATGCCGCCGCCGGGCGAGCCGAGGTGGTCCCGGGAGTCGCTGGAGTCGCTGCGGTGGTCGCCGAGGACGAACAGGCGACCGGCGGGCACGGCGACGTCGAAAGGCACGCCCGAGGCGCCGTCCCCGGGATAGAGGAACGCCGACTCGTCGACCGCGCGGCCGTTCACCTCGATCCTCCCCTTCTTGTCGCAGCACACGACATGGTCTCCCCCCACCCCGACAACGCGCTTGACGTAGTCGGCGTCCCCGAAATACCCGGTGCCGTCGAACACGATCACATCGCCGCGGCGCGGCGGGGCACCGAAACGGTACGCCAACTTATTTACGAGAACGCGGTCCCCGATCCTCAACCCCTGCTCCATGGATCCGCTCGGAATCTGGAACGGTTGCACCACGAAAGTGTTGAGGACCAGCAAAAACGCCAGGCAGGCGAAGAGGGTGAGGGTGATCCGGCCGCCCGGCAGCCAGTCGGCGACCCGCGCCACCAACGCGAAACGCGACCGTCCCTCCGGCCCCGGGGAATCCGGGTGGGAGGAGCGGTCGCGTTCCGTCGGCTGTGCTTCGGTGTCCATCGGAGCCAGATGCTATCCGGCTCCGCTATGACCTCGGTGAAGGCCGTGACACCGGGGAGGCGCTCAGCTCTCGCGCTTCTCCTTGATCTTCGCGGCCTTGCCGCGCAGGTCACGGAGGTAGTAGAGCTTGGCGCGACGCACGTCACCGCGGGTGACGAGCTCGATCTTCTCGACGATCGGGGTGTGCACCGGGAAGGTGCGCTCGACGCCGACGGAGAACGAGACCTTGCGGACCGTGAAGGTCTCGCGGACACCCGAGCCCTGACGGCGGATCACAACGCCCTTGAACTGCTGCACACGGGAGCGGTTGCCCTCGATGACGCGAACGTGGACGTTGACGGTGTCGCCCGGGCGGAAGGCCGGGATGTCGCTGCGCAGCGACGCGGCGTCGACGGTGTCGAGCAGGTGAGACATTTCGTCTGCTTTCTTCGCTGATGCCACAGGTCATCAACGGCAACTAGGTGTTTGTACGAAGCCGTGTGCGGGTCGGGGCGGGCGTCGTGTCCCCCTGTGGCAGGGGCGCACGCCGGACGGACACACAACAGCGGTCTATTCTTCCACGCCCTCGGCCCGCCGCCAAAATCGGCCGTACGGCTCCCCCGCCGGGTCCGGTTCCCAGCCCAGGATGGAGAGCATCTCGCGGTCCTTCTTGTCGAAGGCCTTGGGGTCGCAGCGCTGGATCAGGTCGGGCCGGTTGGCGGTCGTACGCCTGAGGGCCTCGTCGCGGCGCCAGCGGGCGATCTTGCCGTGGTGGCCGCTGAGCAGCACGTCCGGGATGTCCCGGCCGCGCCAGACGGGCGGCTTGGTGTAGACGGGGCCTTCCAGGAGGCTCGCCATCGCGCCGGGCGCGAAGGAGTCGTCCCGGTGGGACTCGGCGTTGCCGAGGACGCCGGGCAGGAGCCGTGCCACGGCCTCCGTGATGACCAGTACGGCCGCCTCACCGCCGGCGAGGACGTAGTCGCCGATGGAGACCTCGTAGACGGGCATACGGGTGGCGTACTCGTCCATGACACGCCGGTCGATGCCCTCGTAGCGGGCCGGGGTGAAGATCAGCCAGGGGCGCTCGGAGAGCTCCACGGCCAGTTCCTGGGTGAAGGGACGGCCGCTGGGCGTGGGCACGAGCAGCGCGGGGGCCTGGGCGCCGGTCTCGTAGCCGTCGGCGAGGACCGTGTCCAGGGCGTCGCCCCAGGGGTCGGTCTTCATGACCATGCCGGGGCCGCCGCCGTACGGCGTGTCGTCGACGGTGTTGTGCCGGTCGTACGTCCACGCGCGCAGGTCGTGCACATGGACGTCGAGCTGTCCACGCGCGCGTGCCTTGCCGACGAGGGAGACGTTCAGCGGGTCCAGGTACTCGGGGAAGATCGTGACGACGTCGAGGCGCATCAGGCCTCGTCCCGGGTCGAGTCGATCACCGCGCGGTCGTCGATCAGGCCCGGCGGGGGCGTGATGACCGCCTTCTGCTCCTCCAGGTCGATCTCGGTGACGATCTCCTCCACGAACGGGATCATCACCTCGCTGCCGTCGGGCCGCTCCACGATGAACAGGTCCTGGGAGGGCAGGTGCGAGATCTCGGTGATCCGGCCGACCTCCGTGCCGTCCTCGGTGACCACGTCGAGGTCGATGAGCTGGTGGTCGTAGTACTCGTCCTCGCCCTCGGGCAGTTCCTCCGGGTCGATCTCGGCGATCAGGAGGGTGTTGCGCAGGGCCTCGGCCGCGTTGCGGTCGCCGACGCCCTCGAAGCGCAGGAGGAGGCGGCCGCTGTGGACGCGGCCCGTCTCGATGGTCAGCGGTCCCGCGGAGGCGGGATCCGTGGCGAGTACGGCGCCGGGGGCGAGCCTGAGTTCCGGCTCGTCGGTGCGTACCTCGACGGTGACCTCGCCCTTGATGCCATGGGCACGGCCGATCCGTGCGACTACCAGCTGCACTGTGCTTGATCTCCTGTCATACGACCGGCCATACGACTGCGGGCCGGGGACGGCCCAGAGGCCCTCCCCGGCCCGAGCCGGTGCTGCGAAAGCGTCAGCGGACGTGGTCCACGTCGACCAGGTCGACGCGGACACCGCGACCGCCGATGGCGCCCACGACGGTGCGCAGGGCACGTGCGGTACGGCCGTTGCGGCCGATCACCTTGCCGAGGTCGTCGGGGTGGACCCGGACCTCGAGTACGCGCCCGCGGCGCAGGTTGCGCGAGGCGACCTGCACATCGTCAGGGTTGTCGACGATGCCCTTCACGAGGTGCTCAAGCGCCTCTTCGAGCATGCTGCTCAGGCCTCGGTCGACTCGGACTCAGCCGCGGCCTCGTCCTTCTTCTCAGCCTTCTTCTTCTGGGTGATGGCCTCACCCTTGCCCTCGTCGTCACCGCCGAGAGCCTCGAACGACGGACGCGCGGCCTTCGGCGCGGCGACGAGCAGCGGCGCGGGGGCCGGCTCGCCCTTGAACTTCTGCCAGTCGCCCGTCTTCTTCAGGATGGCGAGAACGGGCTCGGTCGGCTGCGCGCCGACACCCAGCCAGTACGCCACGCGCTCGGCGTCCACCTCGATGACCGACGGGTTGTAGGTCGGGTGGTACTTGCCGATCTCCTCGATGGCCCGGCCGTCACGGCGGGTACGGGAGTCGGCGACGACGATGCGGTAGTGAGGCGAACGGATCTTGCCCAGACGCTTCAGCTTGATCTTGACTGCCACGGGAGTGGATTCTCCTGGATTGACGTGGTTGGGCACGGCGAGATTGCCGCGTGGGGTTGCGGTACCCGAGTGCCCGATGGACGCGTCAGCCGGAGGAGAGAGGGGTCCTGTGCGGCTGTCGAGTACAGCTAGCCATTGTGCCACACCCTGCGGGCCGCTTTTGGCCCAGGGGGGCGTGAGCTGCGGCTGGGCATGCCTCGGACGCACCCGGCGTGGAGGTGACCGTACGTCGGGTGCGCTGCTCGGAGCTGTGAAGTTGTCGGGCCGGTGCGGCTCATCGGCGTCCACGACCCGGCACCCACGAGATGCCGGTGCTCGCGGCCCGCGTCACGCCGCCCCGGCGACCTCCGGAATGCGGAACGGCTTGCCGCAGCCGCCGCAGACGATCGGGGCCTGGGCCAGGACCGAGGGGACCACGCGGACGTTGCGGCCGCAGTCGCAGACCGCCTTGACGCGGACACCGCCACCGGAGGAGCCGTGCCGGGCGGCCGGGCCGCGGAAGGTGCGGGTGGCGTCCGACGAGGTCGCCGCCGTATGGGCCTTCAGCGCCCGCTGGAGCCGCTCGATGGTCGGGCGGTAGCGCCGCTTGGCCTCGGGGTTGAGCGTGACCAGGGAGAAGCCGCTGCTCGGGTGCGGCTCCTCGGGGTGGTCGAGGCCCAGCTCCTCGGCGATCGCGAGGAAACGGCGGTTGTGGTATCGGCCGGCGCGGGAGGTGTCGCGGATCCCACGGGCGGCGGCGATGCCGTGGACTGCTTCATGGAGCAGTCGCTCGAAGGAGAGTTCGTGACCGCACGCGGACGACGACTCCCCGATCAGGGACTCTGGCGCGGCAAGGTCCGGCAGCTCGGGGTGGTACCGCTGAATGTCGGCCCACGCCTGCGCCAGCTCTGCGGCGAGAACAGGTGGTGTCTGTGTCGTGCTCACGTAATGACAACGAGCGGGGGTGCCGCTGTGTTCCTATTCCGGGGCATCCCAAATAATTTGCACGTACCCGTCAGTTGCCGCTGATGCGTCCGGACGAGGGCGGGTGCGCTGATCTGCGGAGAAGCCTCGCAGCTCGTAACAAGCTGGTGCGTAGTCCGCCCTACGATCCGGCGCGTACGGCCCGATGCCCCTGCGGTCGGCGTTTGCACAAGATGCGTTTCGGCCGCTCTCGTCGCCGAGTCCCACTCCGGTCAGCGTCCGTGACGGGCGTGGCGTTACTGCGCCCGGTCCCGCCCCCGGCACCGGCCGGTTCCCCCGAATTCGACACCGTAGGGCCACCCAGATTGCCGGGATATGAAATCTCGCCACACCGGCGCCAGGAGCCCAAGCCGGGCCCCACAACCCCTGGACGGGGCCGCGAGCCGGGAGTTACCTGGCATACGTGAGAAGTGCGCGCGCACGCACGGGGGCCACGCAACCGGGCACAGCGGCGAAATGTCGGCGGATTGGGGCGCTTACCTATGACACCTACGCTCGTGCGGCAGCACACGTCCCGCGCGGACTCCGCACGCGTGGACCTGTGCGCACGCGCGCGTGACTGGTCCGAGATCCAGGAGCGGATGCTGGTGCCGCTCTACGAAGCCGTCTACGAACGACTCGAAGTAGGCCCCGCCACCCGGCTGCTGGGCCTGCGCTGCGGCTCCGGACTCGCGCTGCTGCTGGCGGCCGGCAGAGGTGCCGCGGTCACCGGCGCCGACGCCTCCGCGCCGGAACGGCTCGCCCTCGCCCGGGAACGCTTGCTGGCGGATGCCCCGCGCGGCACGAACGGCGGCGTCCCCGGCGGCCGCCGTCCGAGTGCCGGAAGAAGCCGCACACACGCGCGTGCCGCCGCGCGGCTCGTCGACGGCTCGCCCCGTGACGCGGCCGGCGCGGAGACGGCGGCGTACACCCTGGTGACCGTCTTCGAGCCGATCGGCTGTCTCGCGGGGGACTCCGAGGGGCTCGGCGAGCTGCTGGCGGACGCGCTGCCGCTGGCCGCGCGCGGGGCCGCCGTGGTGCTGGCCGGGTGGGGGCCGCCGGAGCGCTGTGCCACCTCCTCGGTGCTGCGGGTGGCGACGAAACTGGCCGATCCCCTGCGCAGCGCGCGCAGCTGGCGGCCGGCCCGGCGGGACGACCTGGAGGAGGTCGCCCAGCGGGCGGGACTGAAGCCGGACGGCTCGGGGCGGGTGGCCTGCCCGTTCGGGTACGCCGACGTCGACAGCGCCGTACGCGGGCTGCTGTCGACCGGCCTGTTCGACGCGGCGATCGCGGCGACGGACGCCAAGCAGGTGGAGAAGGAGCTGGCCGAGGCCCTGCACCCGCACCGGCGCCCGGACGGAGCCGTGTGGATGCCGAACGTCTTCCGTTACCTTGTCGCGCGCGTGCCCTAGGCCTCCTCGACGTCCTTCGTGAGGCGCGTGATGCCCGCGATCCGGTACGCGTCCGCCTCCTCCAGCGTCTCGTTCTCCAGCAGCGCCTGGGCGAGGGCGTCCAGTTGGCCGCGGTGGTCGCGGAGTTTGCGGCACGCCTCCTCGTAGCACTCGTCCACGATCCGCCGCATCTCGGTGTCGATCGCGTCGAGGGTCTGCGGGGCGGCGGCGAGGCCGTAGGCCTGCTGGGCGTCGTTGGGGAGTGCGGAGAGGCGGCCGACCTCCTCGCTCATGCCCCAGCGGGACACCATCCCGCGCGCGATGTTGGTGACCTGCTCCAGGTCGCTCTCGGAGCCGGTGGTGATCACGTCGTAGACGACGTGCTCGGCCGCCATGCCGCCGAGTGCGCCGATGATCCGGCCGCGCAGGTACTCCTCGGTGTACGCGTACTTGTCCGCGTCCGGCGTGGAGAGGGTGACGCCGAGGGCCCGGCCGCGCGGCACGATGGTGATCTTGCGGACCGGGTCGGCGCCCGGCTGCAGCATGCCCAGCAGGGCGTGGCCGCTCTCGTGGTAGGCGGTGCGCCGGCGCTCCTCCTCCGGCATCACCAGCGCCCGCTCCGCGCCGAGCTGGATCTTCTCCAGTGCCTCGGACAGGTCGGTCTGTGTCACCCTCTGCTGTTTGCGCTTGACCGCGAGCAGGGCGGCCTCGTTGGCGAGGTTGGCCAGTTCCGCACCGGTCATGCCCGGGGTCGTACGCGCCACGTGGGCGAGGTCGACGCCGGGGTCGAGCGGGATGTCCCGGGTGTGGATCTCCAGGATGGCCTTGCGGCCGCCGCGGTCCGGGGGTGAGACCTGGACGATCCGGTCGAAGCGGCCTGGGCGGGTCAGGGCCGGGTCGAGGATGTCGGCGCGGTTGGTGGCCGCGATGACGATGACGCCCTCCGAGCCGGAGAAGCCGTCCATCTCGGTGAGGATCTGGTTCAGGGTCTGCTCGCGCTCGTCGTGCCCGCCCATCGACGCACCGCCGCCGCGGGCCCGCCCGATGGTGTCGATCTCGTCGATGAAGATGATCGACGGGGCGACCTTGCGGGCCTCCGCGAACAGCTCCCGGACGCGGGAGGCGCCCACGCCCACGATCATCTCGATGAACTCGGAGGCGGACGCGGAGAAGAACGGCACGCCCGCCTCACCGGCGACCGCGCGCGCGAGCAGTGTCTTTCCGGTGCCGGGAGGGCCGGAGAGCAGGACGCCGCGGGGCATCTTGGCGCCCATACGGCGGTAGGCGTCGGGGTTCTTCAGGAAGTCGACGACGTCGTTCAGCTCGCCCTCGACCTCGTCGATACCGGCCACGTCGGCGAAGGTGGTGCGCTTCTCCCCCGGCACCAGCTCGACCGGCTTCGGCGGCGCCTTGCGGCCCAGCATGCCGCCCGCGCCGCCGAGTCCCGCGCTCATCCGCCGTGCGACGAAGATCCACAGGGCGACGATGATCAGCATCGGGGCCAGCGAGATCAGCAGGTTGGACAGGAAGCTGCGGTGCTGGACGACCGGTTCGGCCGTGACCGTGACATGGTGCTTGGTCAGGTTCGACCAGAGGTTGTCGTTCGCGAAGGACGGGCGCTCGGTGTTGAACTTGGTGTAGTTCCCGCCGCCCTCGGGCTTCTTCCGCCCCTTGCGCAGCTGGCCCTGGATCGAGTCGCCCTTGGCGTAGATCTTGGCGACATTCCCGTCGTTCACCTGCTTGCTGAACTCGGTGTACGAGATCGTCGGCTCGTTGGCCTGGTCGAAGTACGACAGCACCAGGTTGGCGATCAGGTACACGACCAGGGCGGTGATGATCAGCCGCCACCAGCCGCCGCGCATCCGGCGCCCGCCCGGCGGCTGCTGCGGCGGCTCGTCGGGGGCGCCCTCGGTACGCCATGGCTGGTCGGGCGACTTGCGTGGCGGCGCGGGGTTGGTCATATGCGGACGGTACGGCAACGACCAACCCCCGGCACGCGCAGCGGTGAAACCAGGGGCGGACTCAGCCCATGAACTTCTTGAACTCGTCCGGCAGCTCGAAGTCCTGGCCGCCCTGCTGCGGCAGCCCGAAGGCGCCTCCGCCCTGCGCGGCGGCCTCGCGGCGCTGGGCCTCCTCCAGCTCCTGCTGCTTGCGCTTCATCGGGTTGCCGGAGCGCTGCTTGCCCTTGGCCTTCTTCTGCTGCTTCTTCTGCCGGCCGGGGCCACCGCCCATGCCCGGGATCCCCGGCATGCCCGGCATGCCGCCGCCCTGCGCCATGCGGGACATCATCTTGCGGGCCTCGAAGAACCGCTCGACCAGGTTCTTCACCGCGCCGACCTCGACACCGGAACCCTTGGCGATACGGGCGCGGCGCGAGCCGTTGATGATCGTCGGGTCCTGGCGCTCGCCCGGGGTCATCGACTTGATGATCGCGGCGGTGCGGTCGACGTCCCGCTCGTCGATGTTCTGGATCTGGTCCTTGATCTGGCCCATGCCCGGGAGCATGCCGAGCAGCTTGGAGATGGAGCCCATCTTCCTGACCTGCTCCATCTGGGCCAGGAAGTCGTCCAGGGTGAAGTCCTGGCCCTTCTTGGACGCCAGCTTCGAGGCCATCTTGGCGGCCTCTTCCTGGCTGAAGGTCTTCTCCGCCTGCTCGATCAGGGTGAGCAGGTCACCCAGGTCGAGGATGCGGGAGGCCATCCGGTCCGGGTGGAAGGCGTCGAAGTCGTCCAGCTTCTCGCCGTTCGACGCGAACATGATCGGCTTGCCGGTGATCTGCCGGATCGACAGGGCGGCACCACCGCGGGCGTCACCGTCGAGCTTGGAGAGCACCACGCCGTCGAAGCCGACGCCGTCGCGGAAGGCCTCGGCGGTGTTGACGGCGTCCTGGCCGATCATCGCGTCGACGATGAACAGGATCTCGTCCGGGGAGACGGCGTCGCGGATGTCCGCGGCCTGCTGCATCATCTCGGCGTCGATACCGAGGCGGCCGGCGGTGTCCACGATCACGATGTCGTGGACCTTGGACTTCGCGAAGTCGATGGAGTCCTTGGCGACCTTCACCGGGTCGCCGACGCCGTTTCCCGGCTCGGGCGCGAAGACCGCCACACCCGCGCGCTCGGCGACGACGCTCAGCTGGTTGACGGCGTTCGGGCGCTGGAGGTCGGCGGCGACCAGGAGCGGCGAGTGGCCCTGCTCCTTGAGCCACCGGCCGAGCTTGCCCGCGAGGGTGGTCTTACCGGCACCCTGCAGACCCGCCAGCATGATCACGGTGGGCGGCTGCTTGGCGAAGCGCAGCCGCCGGGTCTCGCCGCCGAGGATGGTGACGAGCTCGTCGTTGACGATCTTCAGGACCTGCTGGGCCGGGTTCAGCGCGCGCGAGACCTCGGCGCCGAGCGCGCGCTCCTTGACGTTCTTGATGAACGTGCGGACGACCGGCAGCGCCACGTCGGCCTCGAGGAGCGCAATGCGGATCTCGCGTGCCGTGGCGTCGATGTCCGCCTCGGACAACCTGCCCTTGCCGCGGAGGTTTTTGAAAGTCGCGCTGAGGCGGTCGGAGAGGGTATCGAACACGGTGGCGTCGGTCCTCGGGGTCGGAGATGGTGTGGGCTGCCCTCCAGGGTATCCGCCCCGGCAAGGCAGCAGTCCCCACCCGTCGCGATCGGCGAGCGGGGCCCATGGGTCGCGGGCACCGCGGGGTCACGCCCGGAGCGTCTCCTCCAGCACCCGGGCCATCGACGCCGCGTCCTGCCCCGGCAGCGGTTCCCCCGCGCCCGTGGTGACGTAGAAGGCGTCCACCGCGTTGGAGCCCAGCGTGCTCACATGCATGCTCCGCACCCGCACCCCCGCCTTCTCCAGGGCCATCCCGATCCGGTGCAGCAGGCCCGGGGCGTCCTGGGCGCGGACCTCGATCACCGTGGCGTGGTGGGAGGCCGCCGGGGCCACGGTCACCCGGGGCGGCGGGGCGACCCAGCCGCGCCGGCGGGGGTAGGCCGCGTCCCGTTCGGCGAGGCGGCCGGCGATGTCCAGGGTGCCGTCGAGGGCGCGGACGAGGTCGGCGCGCAGCCGGGAGGCCTGCGGCAGGGAGCCGTACTCGGCGGCCACCCGCCAGTTGAGCAGCAGTACCGAGCCGTCGTCGACGTCGTCGGGCAGGCTCAGGGCGCGCAGTTCCGCGGTGCGGACGGTGAGGCGGTGGACCGCGAGGACGCCGGCCACCGCCGGGAGCACGGCGGGCTGGTCGGGTACGGCGATGACCAGCTCCACGCCGAGCGGTTCGCCGGACGGCTCCTGCTCGGTGACCGGTTCCGTCTGTGCGCGCAGCGCGAGGACCGGGCCGCCCGTGCGGTACGCCTCGATCGCCAGCCGCTCCTGCTCGGCCGTGGGCGCGGCCGGCTCGGGCTCCTCGGGGACGTCCCCGGCGAGCACGGCGGAGACCCGCCGGACGAGGTCGGCGACGAGGGAGCCGCGCCAGGAGGACCAGGCCGCCGGGCCGGTGGCGAGGGCGTCGGCCTCCGTGAGCGCGTGCAGCAGCTCCAGGGTGCTCTGGGTGCCCACGGCCTCGGCGACCGAGCGGACCGTGGCCGGGTCGTCCAGGTCGCGACGGGTGGCCGTCTCGATGAGCAGCAGGTGGTGGCGGACCAGGAGGGACAGCACGGCCACGTCCGACCGGTCGAAGCCGATCCGTGCGGCCACGTCCTTGGCGATGATCTCGCCGGCCACCGAGTGGTCGCCGGGCCAGCCCTTGCCGATGTCGTGCAGCAGGGCGGCGACCAGCAGCAGGTCGGGGCGGCTGACGCGGCGGGTCAGTTCGGAGGCGCGCACGGCCGTCTCGATCAGATGCCGATCGACTGTCCACACATGGACGGCATTGCGCTGCGGGCGGCAGCGGACCCGCTCCCAGTCCGGCAGCAGGTGGCTGATCAGGCCCTCCGCCTCCAGTGCCTCCCAGACGTCGACGGTCGGGCGGCCGGAGCCGAGCAGCG
The DNA here is from genome assembly GCF_053596375.1 of Streptomyces sp. NPDC001709. NCBI lineage: Bacteria > Bacillati > Actinomycetota > Actinomycetes > Kitasatosporales > Streptomycetaceae > Streptomyces > Streptomyces sp. NPDC001709. The sequence continues at coordinate 26,832 of NZ_JBSFGB010000014.1, forward strand.
TGACCAGCTGCTCGCGGCCCTCGGCGGGCCAGGGCGTGGGCAGGGGGCGGGCGAGGGCGGCCATGCGCCGTACGGCGTGCAGGGAGAGCGGCAGGCCGGCCTGCGCGGCGGCGGCCGCGGCGCGCAGGGGGAGGACGGGGTCGCGCTCGGGGCGCGCGGCACGGGCGAGCACCACCTCGCCGTCCTGCTCGACCACGCCCTCCGCCAAGGGCGACCGTTCCGCGACCGGCTTGCCGCCGCCCAGCATGGCGCGCAGGCGCGGGCGGACGGCGCGCGAACGCAGCACGCGCCCCACCTCGCGCCAGGTGACGTCACTGGCGTACGAGATGACCCGCGCCGCCTCGTAGACCTGCCGCAGCAGTGTGTCCGCGTCCAGCAGCCCCAGCTCGGCCGCCACCTGGTCCTGCTCCTGGAGCGCGAGCCGGTCGGTCGCGCGGCCCGTCGCCAGATGCAGCGCGTCCCGTACGTCGAGCAGGCGCCGACGGGCGTCGGCGAGGCCCTCGCGCGGTGCGTCGGCGAGCCAGGAGGCGGCCACGGCACGCAGGGCGGTGGCGTCCCGCAGGCCGCCGCGGGCCTCCTTGAGGTCGGGCTCCAGCAGGTACTGCAGCTCGCCCTGGCGCTCGGCACGTTCGGTGCACAGTTCCTGGAGTTCGGGGAGGCGCTTGGGGGCCTGGTTGCGCCAGTCGGCGAGGACGGCCGTACGCAGGCCGGCGGTGAGGCCGAGGTCGCCGGCGAGGTGGCGGGCGTCCAGGAGACCGAGGTGGACCTTCAGGTCCTCCCCGGCGGTCCTGCGGGCCTCCCCCGGGGTGCGCACCGAGTGGTCGAGGGCCAGGCCGAGGTCCCAGATGGGGTACCAGAGGCGGTCGGCCAGGGCGGCGACCGCTTTCGGGTCGGAGCCGTCGTGCAGCAGCAGGAGGTCCAGGTCGCTGCGTGGGGACAGCTCACCGCGGCCGTAGCCGCCGACGGCGACCAGGGAGACGCCCGCGAGTCCTTCGGCCGCCGCCGTGAACAGGCCGCCGAGCCAGCCGTCGGTCAGTTCCGCGAGGGCGGCACGGCGCGGCGGCCCGGACCGCGCCCCCTCGGTGAGGAGGCGCAGCCGGGCCGCCGCGTAGCCGCTGGGTCCCGAGTCCTCTGCCATCCGCTCGTCCGTTCCCGTCACCCAGCGACTCCCGTTCTGAGAAGGTGTGATCAGAGCGCGTCCGGCCCGCGCTCGCCGGTGCGGACCCGTACGGCGGTCTCGACCGGCAGGGACCAGACCTTGCCGTCACCGATCTTGCCGGTGCGGGCCGCCTTGACGATGACCTCGATCAGCTGCTCCGCGTCGTCGTCCTCGGCCAGGACCTCTATGCGGATCTTGGGGACCAGGTCGACGGTGTACTCGGCACCGCGGTAGACCTCGGTGTGGCCCCGCTGACGACCGTAACCGCTGGCCTCGGTGACCGTCAGGCCGTGCACGCCGAACGCCTGAAGCGCTTCCTTGATCTCGTCCAGCCGGTGGGGCTTGACGACGGCGGTGATGAGCTTCATGCGTCCACCTTCTTGGTCTGCGTGGCGGCCAGGGACGGGGCGTGGGCGGCGGAGCCGATGACGCCGCCGCCGGCGCCGCTGAAGTCGTAGGCGGTCTCGGCGTGCTCGGCCTGGTCGATGCCGGAGATCTCCTCGTCCTCGGTGACCCGCATGCCGATCGTCTTGTCGAGCAGGAAGGCGAGGACCGCGGAGACGATCAGGGAGTAGGCGAGGACCGCGCCGACACCGGCGCACTGCTTCCACAGCTGGGTGAAGGAGTGGTCGCCGTAGAAGACACCGGTCGCGGTGGACTGGCCCTTGCCGGTGGCGAAGAAGCCGATCAGCAGGGAGCCGATGATGCCGCCGACCATGTGGACGCCGACGACGTCCAGGGAGTCGTCGTAGCCGAACTTGAACTTCAGGCCTACGGCCGCGGCGCAGGCGACACCGGCGATGGCGCCGACGGCGATCGCGCCGAGCGGGGAGACCGCACCGCCGGACGGGGTGATCGCGACCAGACCGGCGACCGCGCCGGAGGCGGCGCCCAGCGTGGTGAACGCGCCGTGGCGGATCTTCTCGTAGGCGAGCCAGGCCAGCATCGCGGCGGCCGTCGCGACCTGCGTGTTGACGAACATCAGCGCGCCGACGCCGTCGTCGTTGCCGAGCCAGGAGCCCGCGTTGAAGCCGAACCAGCCGAACCACAGCAGGCCCGCGCCGAGCATGACCAGCGGGAGGCTGTGCGGGCGCATCGGGTCCTTCTTGAAGCCGACGCGCTTGCCGATGACGAGGATGACACCGAGGGCCGCCGCACCCGCGTTGATGTGGACCGCCGTACCACCCGCGAAGTCGATCACACCGAGCTTGAAGGCCCAGCCGTCGGCGCCCCAGACCCAGTGGGCGACCGGGACGTAGACGATCGTGACCCACAGGGCGATGAAGAGCGACCAGGCGGAGAACTTGACGCGGTCCGCGAGGGCGCCGCTTATCAGGGCCGGCGTGATGATCGCGAACATCATCTGGAAGACCATGAACACGAAGATCGGGATGCTGTAGCCGGGCCACAGCTCCGTCAGACCGATCTTGCGGAGGCCGAACCAGTCGGAGTCCCAGCCGATGAGGCTGTTGTCCGTACCGAAGGCGAGGGAGAAGCCGTAGAGCACCCACAGAATGGTGACGATGCCCATGCTGATGAAGCTCATCATCAGCATGTTCAGGGTGCTCTTGACGCGGACCATGCCTCCGTAGAAGAAGGCGAGACCCGGCGTCATGATCAGCACCAGGGCGGAAGCAATGAGCATGAAGCCTGTGTTCGCGGAGGAAAGCTTGGGTGCCTCCGCGGCAAGCGTGATGGCTGGTGCCATCGGCGTCTCCTCGTCGGTTGGTACGGCCCCGTGCGGGCGGTGCCTGGGCGGTCCGGCGGGTCGGGGGGTGTGGGCCGGTTATGCGCCATGAGATTGGCGCAGCGCGGTTTCGGTGGGAGCCCCTCGTTGTTTCGCCGGGGTGACGAAGACGCCTGGCGTGTTACGCGTCCATGAACTGCCGGATCTCGGCCGCGCCGATCGTTATCGTGACGCAACCTGCCCCGGGGGATCCTGCCGGGGACACAGGCCGGCCGCGGCGGGCCTCCCGATGACCTGGCGATGGGGGAGCCGAGTCGGGCAGTTCGGGAGGACCGGCCGCGGCCGGGGCGCGGGTGCCGGAGCGGGTCAGACCGCTTCGGCGTTCTCCGGCAGGTCGACGGCGAGCTGGTCGGTGAGGTCGACCACGGCGGCCAGGTCGCCGTAGTCCCTGACGGCCGTGTCGACCGTCTTTCGAATACGAGTGTTCACACGCTCGGAGCGGACCTTCTTGGCGATGTCCATGGCTTGTGAGGCATAGGTGGCGCTCCGGTCGGGCTCGCGCTGGAGCAGGTGCACGGTGGCCTTGCCGATCAGATTGAGCGCGTACGACCGCTGGTGCTCGGGATCCTTGGCGAACAGCTCCACCGCCCGCTGCATGAGCGGCTCGGCGAGTGAGGCGTAGGCCGGGCTGCGTCCGGCGACGTAGGCGAGGTCGCGGAAGGAGTGGGAGTTCTCGCCGTACAGCTCGGCCTCGGAGAAGAAGCGGATCCAGTCGGGGTCCGGCTCGTCCCACTCGTCGGCCTCGGCGAAGGTGTCCTCGGCCATGCGGACCGCGCGCTTGGTCTTGCCGGGCTGACCCATGTTGGCGTAGGCGCGGGCCTCCATCGCATACAGCATGGACTGGGTGCGCGGGCTCGCGCAGTCCCGGCTGCCGTACTGGGCGAGGTGGATCAGCTCCAGGGCGTCGTCGGGCCGGCCGAGATGGATCATCTGGCGGCTCATGCTGGACAGGACGTACGAGCCGAGCGGCTTGTCGCCGGCCTCCTTGGCCGCGTGCAGGGCGAGGACGAAGTACTTCTGCGCGGTGGGCTGCAGGCCCACGTCGTACGACATCCAGCCCGCCAGTTCGGCGAGTTCGGCGGCGACCTTGAAGAGCTTGCGGGTGGTGGCCTCGGGCTGGGGCTCCTGGAGCAGGTCCGTGACCTCGTGCAGCTGGCCGACGACCGCCTTGCGGCGCAGGCCGCCGCCGCACTGGGCGTCCCACTGGCGGAACATCCGGGTGGTGGACTCCAGCAGGTCCAGCTCGGGCTTGGACAGCCGGCCGGGCCGACGCGAGTCGATGACCGGCTCGGGTGCGGCGGGGAGGGGGGAGAGGGGGCTCGGGACGAGCCAGCGCTGCATGGGCTCGATGAGGGAGGGGCCGGCGGACAGCGCCAGGGAGGTGCCGAGGAAGCCGCGCCGGGCGAGCATCAGGTCGCTGCGCGAGAACTCGCTGAGCAGGGCGACCGTCTGCGGGGCCGTCCAGGGCAGGTCGACGCCGGACACGGAGGGCGACTGGCGGGCGGCGCGCAGGCCGAGGTCCTCGATGGAGACCACACAGCCGAAGCGCTCGGAGAACAACTCCGAGAGGATGCGCGGGATCGGCTCGCGCGGATTCTCCCCGTCCAGCCAGCGGCGCACGCGCGAGGTGTCGGTGGAGATGTGGTTGGCCCCCAACTGGCGGGCCCGGCGGTTCACTTGCCGAGCCAGCTCGCCCTTGGACCAGCCGCTGCGCACGAACCACGAACCGAGCAGCTCGTTGGGGCGCTTGTCAGCGTTCGCTCCGCTACCGCCGTTGCCGCTCACTGGAACGCCCCCATCCCTGAGACCACTTGTCGTCGTTGCGACCCTTGGTCGCCCCGGAGGGAGACCGTCGCGCGCCAAGCCCTATCAGAATGCCGGTAAATACGGCTTCCCGTCCGCCGGTTCTCACCCTTCGAACGAGCTGACGACTCGCCTCCGGCATACCCACGGATGCATATGCCTCTCGGACTCGCACACTCACAGTAATCCTACGATCACCCGCTCAGCCACGTGGATCCATGAAACGCCACCATTCGCCACCCCTTCGAATGAACTCACGGTCGCCCGTCCGCGATTCACTTGACATAGGACGGCCGGAAGTGGGCGGAGTGATGCAAGCGGGGGCGCGCACACCCCGATGCGCCACCCGACACGCTCCAAGGCGCCGCCTTGACCTCATGCCGAAGAGGGAAGGCGGAGCCGTAGCGTTACGTTCCGCTTCCGTCTCGTTCCGTGTCGTAACCACCGGCGCGCTGGACCCGTTGGAGGGGGCATGGGCTTCACGATCGGCGGCATTCGCGAGATCCGCTCCGGCACGCGCCGGCGCGGCCGTTCGTCGGAGTGCACCGCCGTCGCCGAGTTCACCGGGCTGTGGGGCTGGGACGTGGTGCCGGGGGCGCGGGCCGCCGCGGGCGCCTGCTCGTGCGGACGCCCCGACTGTACGGCACCGGGTGCGCATCCGCTGGACTTCGCGCCCCAGGTACCGGCCGGAGCCACGCTGGACGAGGTCAGCAAGGCCTGGTCGGAGTTCCCCGGTGCCGCGGTGATGCTGCCGGTGGGCCAGGCGTTCGACGTCATCGAGGTCTCCGAGGCCGCCGGCCGGCGCGCCCTGGTCCGCCTGGAGCGCATGGGCCTTCCGCTGGGCCCGGTGACCGCCACCCCGGACGGCCGCGCCCACTTCTTCGTCGCTCCCGGCGCCACCGCCGACCTCCCCCGGCTGCTCTACCGCATGGGCTGGGACGACCCCTCGGCCCTGGACCTGCGCGGCCTCGGCCCGGGTACGCACATCACCGCGCCGCCCTCCGACCGGGGCGGCCTGGGCCCGGTGCGCTGGCTGCGCCCGCCCGCGCTGGACTCGGCGACCCGGCCTCCGGCGGCGCGTCTGCTGCTCGGGACGCTGGCCTACGTCGCCCACCGATCGCGCACGTGATGCGCCCACGGCTCAGGCCACGCAAACCCACGGCTCAGGCACGAAAACCGGAAGCGCCCACCCCCTCGACCGGGGCGGGCGCTTCCTGAAGCAGGCAGTAAAGGGGCTGACCCCTCAGTCACCGATCAGCGCATCCACGAACGCCTCCGGCTCGAACGGCGCGAGATCGTCCGCGCCCTCGCCGAGGCCGACCAGCTTGACCGGGACGCCCAGCTCGCGCTGGACCGCGACGACGATGCCGCCCTTGGCCGTGCCGTCCAGCTTGGTCAGCACGATGCCGGTGATGTCCACGACCTCCGCGAACACGCGGGCCTGCACCAGACCGTTCTGGCCGGTGGTGGCGTCCAGGACCAGCAGCACCTCGTCCAGCGGCGCGTGCTTCTCCACGACCCGCTTGACCTTGCCCAGCTCGTCCATGAGGCCGGTCTTGGTGTGCAGCCGCCCGGCGGTGTCGATGAGGACGACGTCGACCCCCATCTCCTTGCCTTCCTTGACCGCGTCGAAGGCGACGGAGGCGGGGTCACCGGCCTCCGGGCCGCGCACGGTGTAGGCGCCGACGCGCTCGCCCCAGGTCTGGAGCTGGTCGGCGGCGGCGGCACGGAAGGTGTCGGCGGCGCCGAGCACGACCGTACGGCCGTCGGCGACCAGCACGCGCGCGAGCTTGCCGGTGGTGGTGGTCTTGCCGGTGCCGTTGACGCCGACGACCATCACGATGCCGGGCTTGCGGTCCTCGGGCTCGGTCTTCACCGTGCGGTCGACGTCGGTGCCGACCAGCTTGAGCAGCTCCTCGCGCAGCAGGCCGCGCAGCTCCTCGGGGGTGCGGGTGCCGAGCACCTTCACGCGCTCGCGCAGGCCCTCGACCAGCTCCTGGGTGGGCTGCACGCCGACGTCGGCGGTGAGCAGCGTGTCCTCGATCTCCTCCCAGGTCTCGTCGTCCAGGTGCTCGCGCGAGAGCAGCGTGAGCAGGCCCTTGCCGAGTGCGTTCTGGGAGCGGGAGAGGCGGGCGCGCAGGCGGACCAGCCGCCCGGCGGTGGGCTCCGGGATCTCGATCTCGGGAGCCGCTACGGGGGCGGGAGGCTCCTCCACGGCGACCGGTGCGGGGCCGCCGGGGAGATCCACCTCCTCGATGGTCCGGCGCGGTTCGTCGCGCGGCGTCTCGGCCTCGTCGCCGACGTGCGGCTCGGCCGGGGGCGCGGTGATGTCGGGCGTCTTCGGGGGTGGCGGAGGCAGCGGCTTCCGGCGCCGGCTACCCACGATCAGCCCGCCGAGCGCGCCGAGCACGACTACGGCGATGACTACAGCAAGGATGACGGTTTCCATAACTCGTCCAGTATCAGCCATGGGGCACGAGGGAAGCCTGTTTGTGGCTTCCTCCGAGAGACAAACGCCACTTAAAGCAAGGAGTCGGAGCAAAGTACGATGGTGGCGGCTCTGTTGACGCGCGTAGAGTCCGATCGTCCCTGTCCCCCCACGTCTGGCCGTTCCTTCATGAGCAAAACCGTCGAGACCGAAGGCGCTCTCGAGACCCGAGGCATCGAGCAGGTCCCGGATCACGAGCGCACCGCGAAGACCCGTGAGCTGTTCCCGACCTGGGTCGGCGCCAACATCAGCGTGTTGCTGCTGACGATGGGCGCGAGCCTCGTCGTCGCATACCACCTGGACATCTGGCAGGCGCTCGTCGTCGCGGTGGCCGCGCCGGTCGTGTCGTACGGCCTGGTCGGGCTGATCGGCATCGCCGGCAAGCGGGGCGGCGCACCCGGCATGGCGCTGTCGCGCGCGGTCTTCGGCCAGCGGGGCAATCTGCTGCCCGGTTCGCTGATCTGGGTCGCGCGCTGGGGCTGGGAGACGATCAACGCGGTCACCGGCGCCTACGCGATGCTCACCATCCTGGACATCCTGTTCGGCCTCAAGGCCAACAGCGTGCTGGACATGGTGATGCTGCTGGTGTTCGTGGTCGCGACCTTCGCGATCTCCGGGCTCGGCATCCACGCCGTACAGAAGTGCAACAAGTACGCGACGTACCTCTTCGGCGTCTTCTCGGTGCTGGTCCTGGTCTACCTGGTGGCGAACACGAACTGGTCGAAGGTGGTGCACCACGGCGGCGGTTCCACGGCCGCGGTGATCACCGGTGTGGGCATGATCGCGGCGGGCGGTGTCAGCTGGATCCCGACCGCGCCGGACTTCACCCGCTATCTGCCGCGCACGGCGTCCTCGAAGGCGATCGTGGGTACGGCGGTCGGCGGCGCCGGCATCGTCGTGCTGCCCATGGTCCTGATGGGCGCGGTGATGGCGGTGTCCACTCCGGACCTGGCCTCGGCCACCGACCCGGTGTCCTTCCTCGGCGAGATCCTGCCGACGTGGATCGCGGTGCCGTACCTGTTCATCGCGCTGATCGGCATGCTGCTGATCAACTCGATGTCGATGTACTCCGCGGGCTTCACCGCGCAGACCCTCGGCTTCAAGGTGCCGCGCCACTGGGCGGTCTCGGTGAACGCCGTGATCTCGCTGCTCTTCGGCGGGGTGCTGATGCTGGTCGCGACGAGCTTCATGGGCTCGTTCATCGCCTTCCTGTCGCTGCTGGCGGTCGCCTTCTCCGCCTGGGTCGGCGTGTTCGGCGCGGACATGCTGCGCCGCACGGAGTACGACGGCGCGGCGATGACCGACACCACCCGCGCCAGCGCCTACTGGTACAAGGGCGGCTTCTCCCCCGCGGCCGTGGCCGCCTGGGCGATCGGCCTGGTCTCCGGCCTGATGTTCACCACCTCGGACTGGTTCACCGGCCCGCTCGCGAAGAACAACGTCATCGGCGAGTACGGCCTCGGCTGGGTCGCCACGATCGTGATCTCCGGCCTGCTGTACCTGGCGCTGCCGAAGCCGGCGGTGGTCCGCCCGGCGGAGGCCACCGAGCCGGTCGAGGAGCCCGCGACCGTCGACGCCTGACGGTCGTCAGCCGGCCGGGCCGCCCTTGTGCAGGGCAGCGCTCGCGCGGAAGCGGAGGCGGGAGCAGCGGTCCTTCGCCTCCTGGTCGGCGTCCTCGGGACAACAGCTGTGGCGGGCGAGCCACCGCAGATCGTCCGGATCGAGCCACAGGGCAACCCGGCCCCGGTCGGCTTCCGCCTGCGGATCGGTGGGCACGGCTTCGGTCATCCCGCGACCCTACCCTCCCTTCCTCCATAGCCATCTGACGCTGCGTCAGCTACCGTCCCCCTCCACCGCATCGCACCGGAGGGGGACTTCCCATGCCCGTCACGGTCGTCCGTTTCAACCTCGTCGCTCCCGGCGCCTCCCCCGCCGCCCTCTCCGCCCGCTACCGGGCCGCCCTGGAGATGGCCGCGTACGCGGACGAGCACGGGGTCACCACCGTGCAGACCGAGGAGCACCACGGCGCGGACAACAACTGGCTGCCGTCGCCGTTCGCCTTCGCCGGCGCGGTGTTCGGGGCGACCCGGACCATCGCGGTGACGGTGTCGGCGGTGATCGGCCCGCTGCACGATCCGCTGCGGCTGGCCGAGGAGATCGCCGTACTGGACCTGCTGAGCGGCGGGCGGCTGGTGACGGTGGCCGGGATCGGCTACCGGCCCGAGGAGTACGCGCTGTTCGACGTGGACTGGCAGCGCCGGGGCCGGCTCCAGGACGAGCTGCTTCGGACCCTGCTGAAGGCGTGGTCCGGCGAGGAGTTCGCATACCGGGGCCGTACGGTACGGCTCACCCCGCGCCCGTTCACCGACCCGCACCCCCTGCTGCTGGTCGGCGGCTCCTCGAAGGCCGCCGCCCGCCGGGCCGCCCGGCTCGGCCTGCCCTTCTTCCCGAGCGCACATCTGCCGGAACTGGAGTCCTACTACAAGGAGAAGCTCGCCGAGTACGGCACCGAGGGCTGGGTCATGATGCCCGCGGCCGAGACGCCCCTGCTGCACATCTCCGAGGACCCGGACCGGACGTGGGCGGAGTACGGCGAGCACTTCCTGCACGAGGCGCGGACATACGCCTCCTGGCAGTCGGGGCAGATCCGCTCGGCGGTGCGGTCGGCGGCCACGACGGTGGCGGAGCTGCGCGCGGAGGGCGTGTACCGCGTCCTCGCACCGGAGCAGTGCGCGGGCGCCGGGCTGGACAGCCTGGTCCTGCACCCGCTGGTGGGCGGAATGCCGATCGAGGAGGGGTGGCGGAGCCTGCGGCTGTTCACGGAGCGGGTGATTCCGGCACTGGGTGACTGACCTGCGGCGATATCCGGTGACGGGATCGCGAGCCGCCATCTGGTGACCGGCTCTCGTCACCGGCTCTGGTGACCGGCGCGTACGACACCGCCGCCCCCGGACCGGGCAGTGGCCGGGCCGGGGGCGGCGGAAGGTACGGGGAGAGGGGCAGCGGGGACTTGGCCCTTCTCCCCGAGTTCACGGGGCTGGTCAGCCCATCTCCTCCAGTGCCTTGCCCTTCGTCTCCTTGACGAACTTCAGGACGAACGGGATGGAGAGCGCCGCGAAGACGGTGTAGATGATGTACGTGCCGGACAGGCTCCAGTCGGCCAGCGACGGGAAGCTCGCGGTGATGGCCCAGTTGGCGATCCACTGCGCGGAGGCGGCCACGCCCAGGGCGGCGGCGCGGATCTTGTTCGGGAACATCTCGCCGAGGAAGACCCAGACCACCACGCCCCACGACAGGGCGAAGAAGAGGACGAACACGTGGGCGGCGATCAGGGCGACCCAGCCCTGGGTGGTGGGCAGCTTGCCGTCCACCAGGTGGTACGAGAACGCCCAGGCCTCCAGGGCGAGGCCGAGGGCCATGCCGACCGAGCCGATGAGCGCGAGCGGCTTGCGGCCGACGCGGTCCACGAAGATCATCGCGATCACGGTGCCGACGATGTTGATGATCGACGTCGTGAAGGAGTAGAAGAACGAGTCCGTCGGGTCGACGCCCACCGACTGCCAGAGGGTGGAGGAGTAGTAGAACGCGACGTTGATGCCGACGAACTGCTGGAAGACCGACAGGCCGATACCGATCCAGACGATCGGCTTGAAGAAGAAGCCGCCGCCGAGCAGGTCCTTGAAGGTGGACCTGTGCTCGCTCTGCATCGCGTGCTCGATCTCGGCGACGCGGGCGTCCAGGTCGGTGTGCTCGCCCTCGACCTCGGCGAGGATCTCCTTGGCGCGGTCGCGCTTGCCCACCGAGAGCAGGAAGCGGGGGGACTCGGGGATCGCGAAGGACAGCAGGCCGTACAGGACGGCCGGGACGACCATCACGCCGAGCATGATCTGCCAGGCCTCCAGGCCCATCAGCTTGCCGCGCTGGTCGCCGCCGGCGGCGTTGAGCAGACCCCAGTTGACCAGCTGGGAGATGGCGATGCCGACGACGATCGCGGCCTGCTGGAAGGAGCCGAGGCGGCCGCGGTAGGCGGGCGGGGCGACCTCGGCGATGTAAGCCGGGCCGATGACGGAGGCCATGCCGATGGCGAAGCCGCCGACGACCCGCCACAGGGCCAGGTCCCACAGGGCGAAGGGCAGCGCGGAGCCGACGGCGCTGATCGTGAAGAGGACCGCGGCGATCTGCATACAGCGGATACGGCCGATGCGGTCGGCTATGCGGCCCGCGGTCGCGGCGCCGACGGCACAGCCGATCAGGGCGATCGCGATGACCTGGGCGAGGGCCGCGGAGCCGATGTCGTACTTGCCGCGAATGGCCTCGACCGCGCCGTTGATCACTGAGCTGTCGTAACCGAAGAGGAAACCGCCCATGGCGGCAGCCGCCGCGATGAAGATGACGTGCCCGAGATGCTCGGGGTGAGCCGTCCTGACTCCTGACTGAGGTGCCTGCGCTGTGCTGGTCACGTGTATCTCCTCGGGCCACGGCAACGCTGCCGGGGTGGGGGTGAGCCCTCTCAGGTGGTGACACCTGAAGGTAAAAGCAACGTTGCAGAGACTATGCCTTCAAGTTTCGAAGTCAATACTTCAACGGCTGTGAGTTTTGAGATAGGCCGAGAGAGTCCGGGCGAAGTCCCGAGGGAGTTGTGTTCACTTCTTGAAGAGATGGTGACCTGGTTACCGCAAACGCTGCGAGATGACCTTGGACACGCCGTCACCCTGCATGGACACGCCGTAGAGCGCGTCGGCGACCTCCATCGTGCGCTTCTGGTGCGTGATCACGATCAGCTGCGAGGCCTCCTGCAGCTCCTGCATGATCCGGATCAGCCGCTGCAGGTTGGTGTCGTCCAGCGCCGCCTCGACCTCGTCCATGACGTAGAACGGGCTCGGCCGGGCCTTGAAGATCGACACCAGCAGCGCGACGGCCGTCAGCGAGCGCTCGCCACCCGACAACAGGGACAGCCGCTTGACCTTCTTGCCCGGCGGGCGCGCCTCGACGTCCACGCCGGTGGTGAGCATGTTGTCCGGGTCGGTCAGCACCAGGCGGCCCTCGCCGCCGGGGAACAGCCTGCTGAAGACGCCCTCGAACTCCCGGGCCGTGTCCCGGTAGGCCTCGGTGAAGACCTGCTCGACGCGCTCGTCGACCTCCTTCACCACCTGCAGCAGGTCGGCGCGGGTCTTCTTCAGGTCCTCCAGCTGCTCGCTGAGGAACTTGTGCCGCTCCTCCAGCGCCGCGAACTCCTCCAGCGCCAGCGGGTTGACCTTGCCCAGCTGCTGGTACGCCCGCTCGGCGGCCTTGAGCCGCCGCTCCTGCTCAGCGCGGTGGAAGAGCCTGGGCTGGTTGCGCGGGTGCTCGGGGTCGTCCGGCAGTACCTCGCCCTCGGCGGGGGGCGACGGGGGAACCGGCTGGTGCGGGCCGTACTCGGTCACCAGTCCCTCCGGCTCGACACCCAGCTCCTCCAGCGCCTTGGTCTCCAGCTGCTCGATCCGCAGCCGCTTCTCGGCGCCGAGCACCTCGCCGCGGTGCACCGAATCCGTCAACTTGTCGAGTTCCGACTTCAGTTCGCGGCCGGCGGTGCGCGCGGCGGTCAGCTCCTGCTCGCGCCGCGCCTTGGCGGCCTCGGCGGCGGCGCGTTCCCGTTCGGCGCGGGCGAGGGACACCTCGATGTGCGCGAGCAGCTGCCGGGTGCCGGAGGCGACGGCCTCGGCGACGGCCGCCTCGTGCCGCAGCCGGAGGCGGCGCTGTTCGGCACGCGCGCGTGCCTCGCGTTCCGCACGGGCGGCCCGGTCGAGCGAGTCGGCCCGCCCGGCGAGCCCCTTGACCCGCTCCTCGTGGGTACGGACCTGGAGGCGGGCCTCCATCTCGGTCTGCCGGGCGTTGGCACCGTCGGCGGCGAGCCGGTCGCGCACGGAGGTGTCCGGCTCCTCCTCGACCGGCATCTCCTCGGCGACCGCCAGCCGCTCAGCCAGCTCCTCGGCTTCCTCTACCGCCTTCTCCAGCGCTTCCTGCGCGCGTGCAGCGGCCGCGGCCGACCGCTCGGCCTCGCCCGCGGCACCCCGCGCCTGTCCGGCGAGCCGGCCGAGCTGCTGGGCCACGGCCGACTTCTCCCGGTCAGCGGCCCGGCGGCGCTCTCCCAGCTCTTCTACGAGGGTGGCGGCTTGGGTACGCCGTTCAGCGGCCGCCCGCTGCGCCTCGGTCAGCTCCGCGCAGCGCACGGCCAGCTCCGCCAGCTCGGCGGCGGCCTCGTCCACGGAGGCCTGCACCTCCAGCAGGCTCGGGGCGCCGGCGGAGCCGCCGTGCGCGAAGTGGGCGCCGAGTACGTCGCCCTCGGCGGTCACCGCGGTCAGTTCCGGGTGCGCGTAGACCACGTCTTCGGCGTCTTCCAGGGTGCCGACCACCACGATTCCTTGCAGGAGGCGATGGACGGAGGGCATGAGGTCGGTGGGACCGTGCACGAGGCGCTCCGCGGGAAGGGCCGTGCGCTCCGCGGGGAGGGTGGTGACGGGCGGTTCGGCGGCTGCGGGTTCGTCGTGGCCGGTCGCGCCGTTCCCCGCGCCCCTTTGGGGCGCTTCCCCAGCCAGCAACAGTGCCGCTCTGCCGCCGTCCTGCTTGCGCAGGAACCTGATTGCCTCCGCCGCCGATGCGGGAGTCGCCACGGCGATCGCGTCCGCCGCCGCCCCGAAAGCCGCCGCCAGCGGGACCTCGTAGCCCGGGGTGATCGTCAGCAGTTCTGCCGCCGGGCCGAGGACTCCGGTGAGACGGTCGCGGGCGCCGAGCAGTATCCCGGTGCCGTCCTTCCGCCTGAGGCCCAGCGCCAGCGCCTCGTGGCGGGCCTGGGTCGCCGCTCGGGTGCGCTCGGCGGTGGTGAGTGCCTCGCGGGCCGTGCTCAGGGCGGCCTCGGCCGCGGCGAGCTGCCGCCCCGCCGCCTCGTGCCGCTCGGCCAGGTCCGCGTCGTCGGCGTCGAGGCCGTCGACCTCGCTCTTCAGTGCCTCGTACTCCTCCTGGGCGTGCACCGCGCGGTCCTGGGCCTCGTCGCGGGCCGTGGCCAGGCGGTCGATCTCGGCCTGGGCGGAGGCCGCGCGCGAGCGGGCCGCGTTGACCTGCCCGGTCAGACGGGCCAGGCCCTCGCGGCGGTCGGCGATGGCGCGGGCCACGTCCTTCAGGCGGCGTTCCTCCACCGCCAGTTCGCGCTCCAGCTCGGCACGGTGGGCGACGGTGTCGTCGAGGGCGTGCTGGGCCGCCTCCAGCGCCGCCTCCAGCTCGGCCTCCTGTTCGCGGATGCGGGCGGCCTCGCGCTCCAGGTCCTCGGGGTCACGGCCGCGCCGCTCCTCGGGGGAGGCGGAGGTGGCGCTCTTCACCCGGGCGTCGGCCAGCGAGATCGTGCCGCGGACGCGTTCGGCCAGCTGGGACAGCTCGTACCAGGTCTGCTGGGCGCGCTGGAGGCGGGGCGTGAGCTGCCGTACCTCATCCTCCAGCAGGGCCTCGCGGTGCTGGGCCCTCTTCAGCTCCTGCTCGGCCGCCTCCTTGCGTTCCTTCAGGGCCGCCTCGTCCGCGACCTCGGTCTTGAGCGCCTCGCGCAGTCGTACGAGGTCGTCGGCCAGCAGGCGCAGGCGTGCGTCCCGTAGATCCGCCTGGATCACCGCGGCCCGGCGCGCGACCGCCGCCTGGCGGCCCAGGGGCTTGAGCTGGCGGCGCAGTTCGTCCGTGAGGTCCTGCACGCGCGCGAGGTTGGCCTGCATCGCGTCCAGCTTGCGCAGGGCCTTCTCCTTGCGCTTGCGGTGCTTGAGGACGCCGGCCGCCTCTTCGATGAAGGCACGGCGGCCCATGGGATCGGCGTGCAGGACGGAGTCGAGCTGGCCCTGACCGACGATGACGTGCATCTCGCGGCCGATGCCGGAGTCGGACAGGAGTTCCTGGATGTCCAGAAGACGACAGGTGTCGCCGTTGATCTGGTACTCGCTGCCGCCGTTGCGGAACATGATCCGCGTGATGGTGACCTCGGCGTACTCGATGGGCAGCGCGCCGTCGGAGTTGTCGATGGTCAGGGACACCTCGGCGCGGCCCAGCGGGGGGCGGCCGGTGGTGCCGGCGAAGATGACGTCCTCCATCTTGCCGCCGCGCAGCGACTTGGCACCCTGTTCGCCCATGACCCAGCTGAGCGCGTCCACGACATTGGACTTGCCCGAGCCGTTCGGTCCGACGACACACGTGATACCCGGTTCGAACCGGAGCGTGGTCGCCGAGGCGAACGACTTGAACCCGCGCAGGGTCAGGGCCTTGAGGTGCACGCCGCTGGACTCTACCGGGCGCCGCTATCCCACTCCATGAACCCTCGCAACCGCGCGGTTTCGCCATTGAACATGCAGGGCACACCGTACGTTAAAGACAGTGAAAGGATGCGCGGAGCACAGAAAGAAGGGACGCCGAAGCGTCCCTTGCAAACTCTGACGACCGGGTTTCGGCCGCCTGATCAACTGATGCGGTTGATACGGCAGCCCGATCGCTGCGACTGCTGTTGTGGAGCTGATGCAGTGATCAGGTGAGCGCAGGCTCCGCCTGGTGTGCGTCGATGCTCTCCATGATCCTGTCCTGAGAGGCGGCAGCCGTCAGCGCTTCGTTCTCGGCCTGGATGCGTACGAGCTCGGATTCCAGGTCCTGGACGCGCTGCTGCAGCCGTCGCATCTCGGCGAGGAGTCGAGGGTCGGAGCCGCCGACGTAACCGAGAAGCGCCTTTGCCATGATGGATGGTCCTCCACACTGAGTGACCGACCGATGCGGTGTGGGTCGTGAGGGATTCGCACCCGCGGTGCTTGGCACATCCGGGTGTTGCTCTGCTGTTGTTCCATGCCAAACAGCTAAGGTGCGCGGGGCTTTCAGCGTCTCACCAAAAAGTTTGACGGTCAACACGATCACGCCCCGTATTGGCGGGCAACCCGGGGCGCGCGGCCGGAAAAGCGGCGGCGGTGCGACTCGTCCGGGGCCCTCGGGGCGTGGCGATCAGCTGTACCAGCGGAGCCTGCCATGCCCGGCCGTTCTTGGCAACCACCAGGTCGTTTCTGCTTTCCGCATGTGCCCCCGGCAGCTCCCCGTGCGCCTGCCTGCGCGCCTTTACAGAATCGGCTCAGCGGATGGCGAAGCCGTCGTAGCCGCCACGGGGTGTGTCCCAGATCTCGGTGACTCCGTCGACGTGTCCGGGCGTGTCGTCGCCCTGGAGCCAGTCCAGCAGCCCCTCGCAGCCCTCGCGCGCCCCTTCCGCGACCACCTGGACGCGACCGTCGGCCAAATTGAGAGCAAAGCCACTCAGGCCGCCGATCTCCAGTGCCTTGGCACGCGTGAACCAGCGAAAACCCACACCTTGCACGCGCCCGCGCACCCAGGCGACCAGTCGCACTTCCTCGCTCATGGGTGCAACCTAACCGGCCGGTGTCGCTCGGGACACATCGCCCGTCGGCGGCATGCGGTAGCGTCCCGAGCCGATGCATCTCATATGAAACTCATTCGATCGAGTGAGTCGGGTCGGCCAGAGGGAGTCACTCGCCGCGCAGGCACCGGTCGACCGCGAGGACGAGGAAGAGGGCAAGGACATGGGACGCCACCGACGCTCCGCCGCCGGCCGCGCCGCCAGGGGCCGCGCCACGGGGGGCATACGCGCGCAGCGCTCCAGCACCGGGACCACCGGTGGCGCGGAACCCCAGGACTCGTACGCGGGCGAGCCGGTCCCCAGGCGGAACGCGCACGGGAGTGAGCTGGAGCTCAGGAACTCGTACGCGGGCGAGCTGATCCCCTGGCAGGCGCCCCGGGGCATCGCGCCGTATCTGAACCCGGAGGCCTACAGCAGGTCGACCGGCCACAGCCCGATGGCCTACGCCGACGCGACCGCCAAGGCCCACGCCTACCTGTTCGCGGCGGAGGACGGCGGACCGGGCGGCAGCGCGGGCGGCGGTTTCACCCCCGCCGGCGACTCCTCCCGCGGCCGCCGGCGCCGCAGGAAGGGCCCGAGGCCGGTGCGCGCGGGCCTGCTCGGGGTGTCCGCCGCGGTCGCCCTGGGTACGGCCGCGGTGGCGACCGGCGTGGTGCCCGGTCTGCAGAACTACAAGCTGGGCGGCGATACGCACGCCACCGGCGGCGAGCAGCTGCAGGCGGCGGGCACGCCGAGCAACACGGCCGCCGAGCAGGGCGGCACCTCGGGCAGCGCCGGCAATGGCGCGGGCGGTGGCGACAGCCGCCAGGGCGGCACGAGCGCCAGCCGGGACACCACGCGCCCGGAGCCCCCGAGCCCCTCCGCCTCCCCGACGGCGTCGGCATCGGCGTCGGCGTCGGCCTCCCCCACGCCCACCCCGTCGAAGACGGCGGCCGAGAAGCCGTCGCCGCGGGCGACACCGTCCGGCACACCGCACGGCTCCGCGTCGCGTGCGGCGAGCAAGGCGCCGAAGGCGGGTTCCGCACCGATGGCGGTGTCGAAGGAGAACTCCGCCGCGGCGCAGGTGCTCACGCTCGTCAACCAGGAGCGGGCGAAGGTCGGGTGCAGCCCGCTGGCGGCGAACTCCTCGCTGGGCAAGCTGGCCGGGTCGTTCAGCGACGACATGGCGGCGCGGGGCTTCTTCGACCACACCGACCCGGACGGCAAGTCGCCGTGGGACCGGGCCGCGGCGGCCGGCATCACCGACCTCGGCGGCGAGAACATCGCCCGCGGCCAGGCCGACGCGGCGGCCGTGATGGAGGCCTGGATGAACAGCCCCGGCCACCGCGCCAACATCCTGAACTGCGACTTCAAGACCCTCGGCGTCGGTGTCCACTTCGGCCCGGGCGGGCCCTGGTGGACTCAGGACTTCGGGTACTGAGGGTCTCGCCGACGAACGCCCGGCGGGCCCGGAGCCGTCACTGAGCCGGTGCGGCGACCCGCCCCCGCGCGAACACCTGCGCCGTCTCCGCGATGCGCCGGCCCAGGTGCTCGGCCGTGGCTATGTCCGCCTTGTGCACGCCCTCGGGCCCCTGGTCGTTGTTGCTCTGGGCGGCAGCGCCGGAGAAGAAGCCGAGGCGGTTGAGGTCGTTCTCGGAGGCGGTGCTGGCGTTCCAGCCCGGGTGCAGGCCGAGGTTGACCCAGGTCATGCCGTGCTGGGCGGCGAGCGTCTGGAAGAACTGCAGGGTGTGCAGCTTGTCGCCGCTCTTGGAGGCCGAGTTGGTGAAGCCGGCGGCCAGCTTGTCCTTCCAGTCCTGGCCGAACCAGCGCTTGGAGGTCGCCTCGGCGAAGACGTGGAAGGCGCCGGAGGCGGTGCCCATGTAGGTGGGCGAGCCGAAGACGATCGCGTCGGAGCGGTCCAGCGTCTCCCACTGCTCGTCGGTGATCTCGTCGACCTTGATCAGGTGCACCTCGGCACCCGCGCCGACGGCACCGGTGCGGACGGCCTCGGCGAGGACGGCGGTGTGGCCGAAACCGGAGTGGTAGGCGATGGAAACGACAGGCGTGGTCACGGGGACTCCTCGAATGGGCAGCTCGAAAGCGGTGACCCCAGGAAAGCACTAACTTCTAGTTAGTGCAACCTAGTGGTTAGCGCTGTAGCCGCGTACTCTTGGTGTCATGACCGCCACCGCCCAGGAGCACGAGGACCTCGCCTGCGACGACCTCGCCTACAACGTCTTCGCCAAGGCCTGCCCGTCCCGCGGCACACTGGAGCACGTCACGGGCCGCTGGGGCGGACTGACGCTCGGCGCGCTGTACGAGGGCTCGCTGCGCTTCAACGAGCTGCGCCGCCGCGTCGACGGGGTGAGCGAGAAGATGCTGTCCCAGACGCTGCACGCGCTGGAGCGCGACGGACTGGTGCACCGCGAGGCCCAGCCGACGAACCCGCCCCGCGTGGACTACGAACTGACTCCCCTGGGCCGTCAGGTGGCCGAGCGGCTGCTGGCGCTCATCCACTGCGTGGAGGGCGCCATGGACGACGTACTCGCGGCACGCGCGCGTTACGACGAGACGCGCGGCGCCCTCTGACACTTCGGGCAGAAGTAGCTGGAGCGGTTCATCCAGGGACGCCGGCGCATGGGCGTGCCGCACCGCTTGCAGGGCAGGCCCTCGCGGCCGTACGCGTCCAGCGACCGGTCGAAGTAGCCCGACTCGCCGTTGACGTTGACGTACAGGCTGTCGAAGCTGGTGCCGCCGACGGCGAGGGCCGCGTTCATCACGTCCCGGATGTGTCCGAGGAGTTCGGTCGTGACCGGGCGGGTGAAGTTCGCCGTGGGGCGTTCGTAGTGGATGCGGGCGCGCCACAGCGCCTCGTCCGCGTAGATGTTGCCGACACCGCTGATCAGCGACTGGTCCAGCAGGGCCCGTTTGATGGTGGTCCGCTTGCGGCGCAGCGCCTGGTGGAAGGCCTCGTCGTCGAACAGCGGATCGAGGGGGTCGCGGGCGATGTGCGCGATGACGTCGGGCAGCCCCTCGGGGGTGTTGTCGTGCAACGACAGCCCGCCGAAGGTGCGTTGGTCGACGAAACGCAGCTCGGTGCCGAGGCCGTCGGCGAACCGGACCCGGATGCGCAGGTGCTTCTCGTCCGGGGTCTCGTGCGGCTGCACCAGCAGCTGGCCGCTCATGCCGAGGTGGGCGAGGACCGACTGGTTCGTCTCCTCCAGCGGCAGCCACAGATACTTGCCGCGCCGGCTGGGGGTGCCGATGTGGTGGCCCTTGAGCCGGTGCGCGAAGTCGTCGGCGCCCGCGATGTGCCGGCGTACGGCACGCGGGTGCAGCACCTCGACCTCGGCGACGGTGCGGTGGGCGACCCAGCGCTCCAGGCCGCGCCGGACGACCTCGACCTCGGGCAACTCGGGCATCGGGACCCCCGTACAGAGCGTGGACGAGCGTGTGCAGCGGTGGACGAGCCGAGCGCCCGCCCCGCCGGGAACGGCGGGGCGGGCGCTCGTACTGCTGTGGGTCAGGCGGGAGCGGACGACGACTCGCCGTCCTGCACGGCTTCCTCGGCCTCCTCGGCGGCCTGCTTGGCCGCCTTGGCCGCCTTGGCGCGCTCGTCCGCCGCGGCCTTGATGGCCCGCCAGGCGGACTCGGCGGCCTGCTGCTCCGCCTCCTTCTTGCTGCGGCCGGTGCCGGTGCCGTACGAGACGCCTCCGACGCGGGCGGCAGCAGTGAAGGTCTTCTCGTGGTCGGGGCCGGTCTCCGTGACCAGGTACTCGGGCACGCCGAGACCCTCCGTCGCGGTCAGCTCCTGGAGACTGGTCTTCCAGTCCAGGCCGGCACCGAGGTTCGAGGACTTCTCGATCAGCGGGTCGAAGAGCCGGTGCACCAGCTCGGACGCCGAGTCGAGGCCCTGATCGAGATAGACCGCGCCGATCACCGCTTCCAGGGTGTCGGCCAGGATGGACGCCTTGTCCCGGCCGCCCGTGCCCTCTTCACCGCGGCCGAGCCGGATGAAGGAGCCCAGGTCGAGGCCACGGCCGACCTCCGCCAGCGCACGCGAGTTGACCACCGCGGCCCGCAGCTTGGCCAGCTGGCCTTCGGGCAGGTCGGGGTGGGTGCGGTACAGCGTGTCCGTGACGACGAGACCGAGGACGGAGTCACCGAGGAACTCCAGCCGCTCGTTCGTCGGCAGACCGCCGTTCTCGTACGCGTAGGAACGGTGGGTCAGCGCGCGCACCAGAAGGGCGGACTCGACCTGGTAGCCGAGCCGCCCTTCCAGAAGCGTGTGGGACGAGGCCGTGTTGTCCGCCTTCTTCTTGGCGGGTGCGTCCGCCTTGGCGTCTTCCGCCTTCTTGGGACTGGACACAGTGCCTCTCACCAGCCCGCTCAGACTTCGAGGACCTGGCGCTTGTTGTAGGTGCCGCAAGACGGGCACGCGATGTGCTGCTGCTTGGGCTCGTGGCAGCGCTCGCACGCAACCAGGGTGGGGACCGCAGCCTTCCACTGCGACCGGCGGTGGCGCGTGTTGCTGCGCGACATCTTCCGCTTCGGAACAGCCACGGCTACTTCTCCTGCTTCTCGTCGACGCGCGCTGATCGAGTCGCGTCGCCGCTCATCTCGTCCTTCTCGCCGTCTTCGAGTGAACCGGCGAGTCCCTGCAAAGCCGCCCAACGGATGTCGACGGCGTCGTGGTGGTGGTCCGGGTCGTCCGCGAGCCGCGCTCCGCACTCGGAGCACAGGCCCGGGCAGTCTTCCTGGCACACCGGCTGCATCGGCAGTGCGAGCACCACCGCATCGCGCAGCAGAGGTTCGAGGTCGAACATTCCGTCCTCGATGAAGAACCTGTCCTCGTCGTCCTCGGCGTCGTCGCCCGGTTCCGCGATCACGCGGCCCCGGTCATCGGCGTCAGGGTACGAGAACAGTTCCTGGAAGTCCGCTTCGAGCTCCAGCTCGACCGGCTCCAGACACCTTACGCACTCCCCCTCGGCCTGTGCACGGGCGGTGCCTGTGACGAGCACCCCTTCCATGACCGACTCGAGCCGGAGTTCGAGCTCCACCGGTGCGCCTTCCGGCACTCCGATGACCCCCTGGATGCCGAGATCCACGGGAGCGTCGATCGTGCGGGTCAGGCGCTGGAGCGCGCCAGGACGCCGACCCAGCTCGTGCGTGTCGAACACGAGGGGGTTGCGGTGGTCGAGGCGGGCGTTGGAAGCCATTCCTGCTTTCGATCTTCGAACTCGGAGGGCCGCCGCCCGTCGGGTAGTGCGGGCAGCGGTGATCGCGGACGTACACGCGACCGAAGAGCCAGGATACTGGACCTTTCGCTCACAGCCCAATCCGGTGGTCGGCGCGCGGTACTCCCGGGCCCGCTACAGTCCCCGGCCCTGTTCGTACGCCCTCAGCTGCTCCGCGCTGATCATGCCGGTGTCGAAGAGGCTGGTCTCGTCGAGGGCGTAGCCCTGCTGCGGCTGGTGCTGGTGGGGCTGGTGGGCCTGCTGGGCCTGCTGCGGGTCGTAGGCGGCCTGCTGGGGGTCGTAGCCGCCCTGATAGGCGTAGGGGTCGGCCTGCTGGTAGCCGTAGGGGTCCTGCTGGGCGTAGGCCGGCTGCTGGGGGAAACCACCGTAGGGATCCTGCTGCTGGTCGTACGCGTACGCCGGCTGCGGCTCGTACGACGGCTGCTGCGGCTGCTGCTGGGCCGGCTGGGCGGGGCGCTCGGCGGGGGCGTCCTGCTCGGCGAGGGCGGCGAGATCGGCGAGGTAGTCGGCGTCGCTGGAGTGCTGGAAGGTCGTGGTGTCCGCGGCGAGGGCGCCGAGGTCGTCCGTGGCGATCCGGCCGTGCAGCTTCTGCCGGCCACGGCCGACGGCCTCCAGGGTCTTGGCGAGGACCGCCTCGAAGGCGCCCAGCTTGGCGTCGACGTACTGGTCGGCGTTGTGGCGCAGGGTCTCCGGGTCGTGGCTGCGCTCGGGGGCGTCCTCGTCCTCGTAGCCGTTCTCGTCCAGGCCGGGGCCGGTGCCGAGCAGCTTCTCGCGGCCGCGGCCGACCGAGCCGAGGGTCTTGGTGAGGACGACCTCGAAGTTGGCGAGCTTGGAGTCGACGTAGTCGTCGGCGTCGGCGCGGATCTCCTCGGCCTCCTTGCGGGCCTCGTCGACGATCCGGTCCGCCTCGGCCTGGGAGCGGCGGGCGATCTCGGTGTCCGAGATCAGCGAGCCGCGCTCGGCGTGCGCGTTCTCGATGATCCGCTCGGCCTCGATGCGGGCCTGCTCGACCATCTGCTCACGGCCGCCGATCAGCTCCTGCGCCTGCGCGAGGGAGCCGGGCAGGGCCTGGCGCACCTCTTCCAGCATCGCGAGCAGCTCGGCGCGGTTGACCACGCAGGACGCCGACATGGGCATGGATCGGGCGCCTGAGACCGCGGAGACGATCTCGTCGAGCTTCTTCTGCACGTCCACCTGTGCTCGCCACTCTCTACAGCCGGGATGGAGACGGACGGGACGACTGTAGTCCCATCGGTCCCATCAGACCTTGCGCAGGCGCTTGTTCAGGGCCTCGAGCACCGGGGCGGGCACCAGGTGGGAGACGTCGCCGCCCCAGGCCGCGACCTCCTTGACCAGCGAGGAGGAGAGGAAGCTGTAGGTGGGGTTGGTGGGCACGAACAGCGTTTCGACGCCGGTGAGGCCGATGTTCATCTGCGCCATCTGCAACTCGTAGTCGAAGTCGCTGACGGCGCGCAGGCCCTTGACGATGGCGGGGATGTCGCGCTGCTTGCAGAAGTCGACGAGGAGGCCGTGGAAGGCCTCGACCCGCACGTTGGCGTAGTCGGCGGTGACCTCGCGGATCAGCTCGATCCGCTCCTCGATCTCGAACAGGCCCTTCTTGGACTTGTTGATCATCACCGCGACATAGACCTCGTCGTACAGACGGGAGGCGCGGGCGATGATGTCGAGATGTCCGTTGGTGATCGGGTCGAACGACCCGGGACAGACGGCGCGGCGCACTTGTGATCCCTCGCTCTCCGGTCCGGTCATCGTGCGTCTTCGCACGTAGAGGCGGCGCGACCGTACCAAAACGTTCCCTCGCCGTAGCGACGGGACCGGATCGCCTCGAAGCCGTCCGGCCACCGGAATTCGCCGCCTCTGGTGCTGCGCTCCACGGTGACGAGCGCTTGCTCAGCGAGCCAGCGTTCCGAGCGGAGTGTGAGCAGAATCTCGCGAAGATCGTCGTCCGTGACGGCGTACGGGGGGTCGAGAAAGACCAGGTCGTACGGTGCCGCCGGGGCCGGCGACTTGATGATCTGTTCCGCTTTGCCCGTTCTGACCTCGGCGCCGGGGAGGCCCAGGTTCTTGACGTTCTCGCGGACGGTTTTGGCTGCGCGGGCGTCGGCCTCGACCAGGAGGGTGTGGCTCGCGCCCCGGGACAGGGCCTCCAGGCCTACGGCGCCTGAGCCGGCGTAGAGGTCAAGGACCCGTTCGCCGTCGATCGGACCGCCGAGGAGGGACTGCCAAGTGGAGAAGAGACCTTCGCGGGCACGGTCTGATGTCGGCCGGGTTCCGGTGCCAGGGGGTACTGAGAGGCGCCGTCCGCCGGCCCGGCCGGCGATCACGCGGGTCATGTGGGGTCCTTCTTCGTGGGCGGCTTTACGTTCATTGTGGCTGGTCGCTCAGTTCCCCGCGCCCCTTCGGGGGCGCTTCCGCCTCAGCCCTTTTCCAAGTACTGCTCCCTCTCCTCGTCCAAGAGGGCGTCCAGAGCCGTACGCAGACCCGGGAGCCGCTCCAGCTCCGGATCGGCCGCCACCACCGCCGTCGCCTCCTGCCTCGCCTCCGCGATGACCTCCTCGTCCTCGATGACCGCGAGGACGCGCAGGCTGGAGCGGGCGCCGGACTGGGCCTGGCCGAGGACGTCGCCCTCGCGGCGTTGTTCGAGGTCGATGCGGGAGAGTTCGAAGCCGTCGAGGGTGGCGGCGACGGCGTTGAGGCGCTGGCGGGCCGCGCTGGCCTCGGGCATCTCGGTGACCAGGAGGCACAGGCCGGGGGCCGAGCCCCGGCCGACGCGGCCGCGGAGCTGGTGGAGCTGGGAGACGCCGAAGCGGTCGGCGTCCATGATGACCATGACCGTGGCGTTGGGGACGTTCACGCCGACTTCGATGACCGTCGTGGCGACCAGGACATCCGTCTCGCCGGCCGCGAAGCGGCGCATCACCGCGTCCTTGTCGTCGGGGTTCATACGGCCGTGGAGGACCTCCACCTTCAGGCCGTGGAGGGGGCCCTTGGTCAGCTGGTCGGCCACGTCCAGGACCGCGAGCGGCGGGCGCTTCTCCGCCTCGTCCTCGGGCGACTTCTTCTTGCCGGCCTTCTTGGGGTCGGCCGCCTCGTCGATGTCGTCGCCGATCCGGGGGCAGACGACGTACGCCTGGTGGCCGTTCTCCACCTCCTCACGAACCCGCTCCCAGGCGCGGGTGAGGAAATGGGGCTTGTCGGCGGCCGGGACGACGTGGCTGGCGATCGGGGAGCGGCCGGCGGGGAGCTGGTCGAGGACGGAGGTCTCCAGGTCGCCGAAGACCGTCATGGCGACCGTGCGGGGGATCGGGGTGGCCGTCATGACCAGCAGGTGCGGGGGCTGTTTGCCCTTGCCGCGCAGGGCGTCGCGCTGTTCGACGCCGAAGCGGTGCTGTTCGTCGACGACGACCAGCCCGAGGTCGTGGAACTGGACCTTGTCCTCGATCAGGGCGTGCGTGCCGATGACGATGCCGGCCTCGCCGGTGACCAGGTCGAGCAGGGCATGGCGGCGGGCGGCGGCGCCCATGGAGCCGGTGAGCAGCACGACCTTGGTGGCCTGCTCGGCGCCGCCCAGCATGCCGCCCTCGGCCAGCTCGCCCATCATCTCGGTGATCGAGCGGTGGTGCTGCTGGGCGAGGACCTCGGTGGGCGCGAGCATGGCCGCCTGACCGCCCGCGTCGACCACGGCGAGCATGGCGCGCAGGGCCACCATCGTGTTGTGAGTCACCGTGAAGTGATCGGTGACGTAGGCATGACCGGGGTGGGCGACGCTGATGCACTGGACCGGCTTGCGGCCCACGTGCTCCACGGAGCGGATGCCACGGCGGAAGGTGTCGTCCTTCGGCCGTGGGCCTACGCGTTCGGCTTTGCGGGGGAGTCGGAACGGGGGGTAGCCATCGGGCAGGGCCACGGAGACGTGGAAGGCGGCCTTCTGCGGCAGAACACTCGCCCGACCACCCAGGGAACGGACGAGCCAGGCAACATCGTCCGCCCATGTCCGCGATGCCGAGCACACCGACATGCTCGTACCGTCTTGATCAACCGTGCCGCCGGAATCCATGAGCCCTTGCAGGAGGGCGAGGCGATTCTTGATCGACGTGTTCTTGAACGGGGCAGGGATGAACGTGTCCTGAGACGTCACCCGGAGTCCGAACAGATAGGGGTCCAGGGGGAGCCCGGTGTCGTCGCCGAGGTCCACCGGGGCGGCCGCTGGGATGTACCACTTCGGCGATCCGTCGGCCTCGAACAGGTCGTGCCGGATTTCCCGCGTGGTCAGGACTTCGGGGGTCTGACCGCAGTCCCACCCGCGACTCGTGCCGACGATCCAGAGGTGTTCGTCATCGCATTCCACCGAACTCCCGTCACAGAGCACGATGCGCCAGACGTCCCGGTCACCTTGTGGAAAGACCCCGTCGATCAAAGCGATCTCGCCTGTCGGCACGATGACCTCGTCGCCCACCTCCAGGTCACCCATCCGCCGGAAACCGCGGGGTGTGAGCACGAGCGAGTCCAGCGGCTGGGCCTTGCCGCTGCCGACCTCTCCTTGCAGCAGGCGATGCATCGGGTGCTCGGTGGCCAGGTCGTCGAAGATCTCCTTGGAGACCTTCTGCTGACCGTCGGTGAGGGTGAAGGGCAGGCGGTCGTCGAAGGCCGTGAGGAGGCCGTCGGGCTTGGGTTTGCGGGGGACGGCGGGGAGTTGGCTGTCGGCGTAGCGGCGGCGGGCCAGGGCGACCTGGAGGACGAAGGCCTCGTCCCACTTCAGGCGGGCGCGGGCGTCGGCGATGTCGGCCTTGGTGTGCGGGCGGTGGATCTTGAGGAGGGCCTCGGGGAGCGGGAGGAGGGCGCGGCCCTCGCGGAGGGGCGGCGGCAGCGGGTCCCGGGCCTCCTGGGCGGTGGGAAGCACCGTCTGGACCGCCTTGCCGATCTTCCAGGACTCCAGTTTGGCGGTGGCCGGGTAGATGGGGATGAGGGCGCCGGCCCAGGTCTCGACCGATTCCTCGCTGTCGCCGCGTAGCAACTCATAGGCGGGATGGGCGAGTTGGAGGCGGCGGTTGAAGACGGAGACCTTGCCGGCGAACATCGCGCGGGTGCCCGGCAGCAGCTCCTTGTGGGGCTTGTGGACGCCGTTGCCGAAGAAGACCAGCTGCAGCCGGCCGCTGCCGTCGGTGATCGTGACCTCCAGGCGCTGGCCCTTGCCGCGGGGGGCTTTGGCGGAGGCGAAGGAGTGCAGGCGGGCGTCGGCGACCTGCGCGACGACCGTGACGTGCTCGTCCATGGGGAGGTCGGCGAGGTGGGTGAGCTGGCCGCGCTCCTCGTATCTGCGCGGGTAGTGGTGGAGGAGGTCGCCGACGGTGTGCAGGCCGAGGTGCTCGGCCATCACCTTCGCGGTGGCGGGGCCGAGCACCGACTTCAGTGGCTGCTTCAGTGGTTCTTCCAGTGCGGGCACGAGATCCATTGCACACCACGGCACTGACAATGCCGTAGCACTGCCCTGCGGATGTGCCGCGGCGGCTGTCCGGGGGATTCTTCGCAGGATCTCGGACGAATCGGGAAACCCCTGGTCAGGTGGGCTGTTTCGGCTCTAGGATGACGCGCTCCGGCCATCCTTCGCGGTCACCGCCCCGCCGGGACCGCCCGACCCCGCGCCGCACGCACTCCCCCTCCGGCGCAGTGACGATGGACTCCCAGACCCCACAGTCATCCCAGGCATCCCAGCCGCCTCACCCACCTCACACGTTCCAGGTCGACCTGCGCGGTCTCGTGGACCTGCTCTCCCATCACCTCTACTCCAGCCCCAAGGTCTATCTGCGCGAGCTGCTGCAGAACGCCGTCGACGCCATCACGGCACGGCGGGGTGCGGAGCCCGACGCCCCGGCCCGGGTGCGGCTGTACGCCGACGGCGGCGGCCTGCGGGTGGAGGACAGCGGTATCGGGCTCACCGAGGCCGACGTGCACGATCTGCTGGCCACCATCGGGCGCAGTTCCAAGCGGGCCGAGGGCCTGCGGGAGGCCCGCTCGGACTTCCTCGGCCAGTTCGGCATCGGCCTGCTCGCCTGCTTCGTGGTCGCCGAGCGGATCCGGGTGGTCAGCCGCAGCGCCCGTACGCCCGGCGCGCCGCCGGTGGAGTGGACGGCGCGCGACGACGGGTCGTACACGGTCCGGACCCTGCCCGGCTCCGCGCGGCCCGAGCCCGGCACGACCGTGCACCTGACCGCGCGGCCCGGCGCGGCCGAGTGGCTGTCGCCGGAGCGGGTGCGGACCCTGGCCCGGGACTTCGGTGCCCTGCTGCCGTACGACGTCCGGGTGGGCGAGGAGCCGGTCACCGATCTGCCCGCGCCCTGGGACCGTTCGTATCCGAGCCCCGCCGGCAGAAGGGTGGCGCTGGCCCGGCACTGTCACGAGCTGTTCGGGTTCACACCGCTGGACTCGATCGACCTGGACGTGCCGCTGGCCGGGATCCGCGGGGTGGCGTACGTGCTGCCGTCGGCCGTGAGCCCTGCCCAGCGGGCGACGCACCGGGTGCACCTGAAGGGCATGCTGCTGACCGAGCGGGCCGAACAGGTGCTGCCCGACTGGGCGTTCTTCGTGCGCTGTGTGCTGGACACCGACAGCCTTCGGCCCACGGCCTCGCGCGAGGCGCTGTACGAGGACGAGACGCTGGCCGCCGTGCGGGAGGCTCTCGGGGAAAGGATCCGCTCGTGGCTCACGGGGCTCGCCGCCGGTGATCCGGAGCGGCTTGCGGCCTTCCTCGCCGTGCACCACCTGGGGGTGAAGTCGCTCGCCCGGCACGACCGCGACATGCTGCGCACGATGCTGCCCTGGCTGCCGTTCGAGACGACCGACGGACAGCTGTCCCTGGAGGAGTTCGCGCAGCGGCACCCCGTGGTGCACTTCACGCGGACCGTCGAGGAGTACCGGCAGGTCGCGCCGATCGCCTCCGCGCAGGGCGTCGGGGTCGTCAACGGCGGCTACACGTACGACAGCGAACTGGTCGAGGCGCTGGCGTCGGTGCGGCCGGGGACGGTGGTCGCCGAGCTGGACGCGGATACCGTGACCGCGCACCTGGACGCGGTCGACCCGGGCGAGGAGCTGGCGCTGTCCGGCTTCCTGGCAGCCGCGCGGGCGAAGCTGGACCCGCTCGGCTGTGACGTCGTCCTGCGCGCCTTCCACCCGCTGTCGGTGCCCGCGCTGCACCTGGACGACCGGTCCGCCCGGCACGAGCAGGCCCGCGCGGCGGCCGAGGAGCAGGCCAACGATCTGTGGGCGGGCATCCTCGGCTCGCTGCGCGGCAGCACGCCGCGCGCGCGTCTGGTGCTCAACCATCTCAACCCGCTGGTGCGGCGCATCGGTTCACTGAAGGACCCCGAACTGATCGGCACCGCCACCGAGTCGCTGTACGGGCAGGCCCTGCTGATGGCGCAGCGCCCGCTCAGGCCGGCCGACTCGGCACTGCTCAACCGGGCGTTCATCGGCCTGCTGGAGTGGGCCACGCATGGGGAGGACGGCCGTCGATGAGTGAGATCACGGACTTCGACGCGCTGCGCCGGGCGATGGCGGAGAACGGCGAACAGCCGGAGGGCCCGGGCCGCAACGCGCGCGCGGAGCGGCTGCTGGCCGAGGCGGAGGGGCTCGGTGTCCCCCTGGCCGTCATCGAGGCGCTCGGGCACCAGCTGAAGGTCTACAACTACAGCTCCGAGAAGGACAAGATGTTCGTCCCGTTCGCGCGGCTGCTGCGCATGTGGGACGAACGGCCCGAGGACTTCGACGCGTACGAGGCGCACTCGCTGCACTGGGTCTTCAAGTGGATGTCCGCGGGCATGCTGGACCAGCCGCACATCCCGCTCGCCTCGATCGAGAAGTGGCTCGGCGAGATGGAGCACCGCTACCGGCTCGCCGGGCACTCCGAACGGGCCGTGCGCAGCGCCGAGTTCAGCGTGGCCGCGCACGTCGGGGACCTGACGCGCGCGGAGCGGGCGTACGCGGCCTGGCTGGCCGCGGACCGGGACGCGATGGCCGACTGCCACGCCTGCGAGCTGCACGGACAGGGCTTCTGGCAGGCCGAGCTCGGGCGGGACGAGGAGGCGCTGGAGCTGTGGCGGCCGGTGCTGGAGGGCGAGTTCGCCTGCGCGCACGAACCGCACACCGTGCTGGCCTCCTCGCTGGCCCCGCTGCTGCGTCTGGGCCGCCTGGAGGAGGCTCGCGCACACCACCTGCGGGGCTTGAGGCTCGTCCGCCCGATGGAGTCGATGCGCGGCGCGTACGCCGACCATGTGGAGTTCTGCGCGCTGACCGGCAACGAGGCACGCGCGCTGGAGCTGCTCGCGGAACGGCCGGCGTACTTCACGGACACCGGGCATCCGCGCAGCCGGCTGGACTTCATGGCCGTGGTGGCGCTGCTGATGGACCGGCTGACCGAGCTGGGGCTCGCCGGACAGCGGGTGCCGGGACCGGTGGGGCGGACCTGGACCGCGGGGGAACTCGCCGCTCACGCACGCGTGGAGACACTCGACCTGGCCGGGCGGTTCGACCGGCGCAACGGCACGTCGCACGTCGGAGACCGGGCACGCGCGCGTATGGCCCAGCGGCCGCTGGTGGACCGCCTGCCGCTCGGCGTGCGCACGGTGCGCCCCGCGCCGGCACCGGTGACCGCGCCCCCGTCACCGCAGGCACCCGGCGAACCCGACCTGGCAGCCCTCCTGGCCGAGGCACGCCGGCTGTCGGAGACCCTGCGGCCGCATGCCCTTCAGGCCTGGGCGGCGGTCGCGCGGGCCGCGCGGGGAGCGGAACTGGAGCCCCGCGATCGCGCGGAGATCGCCGACCACGAGGCGATGGCCCGCGGCCCCGAGGGCATCGAGCTGTTCGAGCGGGCGGCGGCCCTGTACGCGGAGGCCGGCGACCCCGGCGAGGCACTGGCGGCACGCGCGCGTGGCGCATACGTCCGCGCCCTGACGGGCGAGGTGGACCTGGCTCTCAGGACGGTCACACCCTTGTACGACGAGGCCCTCGCCTTGTACGCCGAGGAGGCCACCGGCGTACGACAGACGGCCTCGGTGGTGATGAGCCGGGCCCGGATCCTGATGCGGGGCGTGCACGAGGGGGCTGTGTTCGAGGGACCGGCGACCATGTGGCCCGCGGACGAGGCGGCGGCGCCGGACGGCTCCGGGCAGGAGAAGCCTGTTGCGGGCGAGCCGGTACCGGGCGGGCACGCCCCGGACGGAGCGGCTCCGGAAGGGCCGGTCCTTGGCGGGCCCGTGCCGGAGGGCGCGGCGCGGGACCGGTCCGGGCCGGAGGGAACCGTCTCCCGCACGCCGGAGCCGCACCGAGCCACGCAGGAACAGGCCTCCTCGGGCGGGCCCGCCCCGGACGCGGTGACACCGGAAGGGACGGCGGCCCAGCGCCCCGTGCCGGACGGGTCGGGGCTCGGGCGGGAGGGACACGAGCGGCCGGCGTCGCGTGAGGAAGCGCGAGGAGAGCCCGAATCGGTCGCGGAGGGAGCGGCGCCCGAGGCAGCGGAGCCGGACCGGTTCGGGACGGACGCAGTGGCTCCGGAAGGGGCGGTCGCCCAGCGCACCGTGCCGGACGGGGCGGGGCTCGGGCGGGGTGTGGAGGCGCGGGGGGAATTCGCGGCGCGGGCCGAGCGGGCCGTGGGTGAGGTGCTGGCTCTGGTCGACGGGCGGACCGGCGACGACGTGCGGCTGGCCGCCCGGGCCGCGGAGGCGCGGGCGATGCTCGCCGAGCTGGCCGGGCTGCGGGGAGACGCCGGGCGGGCCGCCGAGCTGTTCCGGCGGGCGGCCGACGAGTACGTGAGCGCCGGGCTGCCGTGGTTCGCCGTGGAGTACGAGGTGCAGGTCGCCGCGCTGGCCCATCAGGCGGGTGACCCGGCCGGGGTCGAGCGGGCGCTGCGGTCCGCGCTGGAGCACGGCGGGCCGTACGTGGAGCCGGTCGGGCGGGCCCAGCTGCATCTGCAGCTCGCCGAGGTCGTCGGCGCCCGGGGTGAGGTCGTCGAGGCCGCCGAGCACGCCCTGCAGGCCGCGCACTGGGCCGACGAGGCGGGCGAGAGCGGCACGCTGGGCGCCTGGGCGCGGCAGCAGCTGGGCGGGTTCCTGTTGCGGCAGGGGCGGTGCGCCGAGGCCGCCGAGGTACTGGAGTCGGCACTGGCCGACCTGTCCGCCGAGACTCACGGGGACGGGGCCGTCGTACAGGCGCGGTGGTGGCTCGGCGACTGTCTGAGCGAGCTGGATGATCACCGGGCGGCGGCCGAACAGCGGCTGCGGGCGGCGGAGATCGCCCGGCACTGGCCCGAGCAGCAGGACCACGCCACGCTCGCCCACCTCGCCGCCGAGTCCCTGAGCAGGGCCGGTCTGCTGACGGAGGCGGAACAGGCCTACGCGAGGGCGGGTGAACTGTGGCGCGCGCTGGGCAACTGGGCCTTCCTCGTCCGCTCGCTGCGCGCCCGCGGCTGGCTGGCGCTGCGCGGGGAGGGCGGAGCCGAGGGCGCGCGGGAGTCGATGGCGGAGGCGGTGCGGGCGTGCGAGCGGGCCCGGGACGACGCGGCCGACCCGGTGTCCCGCGAGCAGCTCACGGCCGAACTGGCCCACACCCACCGCCAGTTCGCCGACCTGCTGGCCCGCTCGGCGGCCGAGGAGTCCGAGCAGTCCGAGGAGTCCGAAGACGGCGCTGGCCAGGCCGCTTGCGAGGCGGCGCTGGTCCAGCTGGACCGCGCGGCCGCCCTGTTCGGCACGCTCGGCGCGGACGGGCTGCACGACCGTACCGGTGCCGAACTCACCGCGGGCCGGCTGGAGGCCGACCTCGGCCGGCCCGCTCGGGCGGCGGCACGCGCGCGTGCCGTACTCGCGGCCTACGAGGGTGCCGACGAAGAGGACGAGACCGTACGGGCGCGGCGGGCGGAGGCCGCCCAGATGCTCGAACAGGGGGAACAGGAGGAACAGGGGGAACAGGGGGAACAGGAGGAAGCGTGAGGCCGGCTCGCTCCCCCGGCCCTCGACCCCCCGACCCTCACTCCCCGGCCCTCACTCCACACCGATGAGCAGCAGCGTCCCCTGCCTCCCGCCCCGGTACACCACCGTGTCCACGGCCAGGTAGGACTCCCGTACGCGGGCCTCCAGGTGCTCGGCGACGTCCTCGGGGGCCCCGTCGCCGACGACGAGGGTGACCAGCTCGCCGCCCGCCTGGAGCATGCGGTCCAGGACGGTCGCGGCGGTGGCGGTGACATCCGGGCCGATCACCGCCACGTCGCCGTCGATCAGCCCGAGCACGTCCCCGGCCTGGCAGATGCCGGCCGTCGTCCAGGACTGGTGTTCGGCGACGACGACCTCGGCGTACCGGGTGGCGCCCGCCGCCGCGGTCATCTGGACGACGTCTTCGTCGAACCGGCGCTCCGGCGCGTGCACGGCGAGCGCGGCGATGCCCTGGACCGCCGAGCGGGTCGGGATCAGGGCCACCCGGATGCCCTCGGTGCGGGCCTGTTCGGCGGCAGCGGCGGCCGTGTGGCGCAGCTCGGCGTCGTTGGGCAGCAGAACGACCTCGCGCGCGTGGGCGCGTCGTACCGCCTGCACCAGCTCCCCGCTGGCGGGCGGCTCCCCGGGGCGCGCGAGGACGGTCGTGGCGCCCGCCTCGGTGTACAGCCCGGCCAGGCCTTCGCCCGGCACGACGGCGACGACGGCCCGCTGGGCGCGCTCGCGCGGGGGCCGCTCGCCGCCGGTGTGCGCGTCCCCGAGCCCGAAGTGGGTGATCCGGATCCGGTACGGCCGTCCGGCCTCCACGCCCGCCTCCACGGCGGCGCCGGCGTCGTCCACGTGCACATGGACGTTCCACAGCCCGTCGCCGCCGACCACGACGAGCGAGTCACCGAGCGCGTCGAGGCGCGCCCGGAGCCGGGCCACGGCCTGGTCCCCGGCCTCCAGGAGGTAGATCACCTCGTAGGCGGGGCCGTCGGCGTCGGTGGCGTCGGCGCAGAGGTCGGCATCGGACACGCTCTCCACGCGCGCGTGCCCGCCGGAAAAGCCGTCCGGGGCCTCCCGCACCGCCTCCCCCGTGAACGCCTCCACCAGCGCCCCCAGAATCGTCACGAGCCCCCGGCCGCCCGCGTCGACCACTCCGGCCCGGCCGAGGACGGCCAGCTGCCCCGGAGTGGCCGCCAGGGCCGTCCGCGCGCCCTCGTAGGCCGCCCGGGCGACCGTCCCGCAGTCGCCCTCGGCCTCCTCCGCGGCCTCGGCGGCGGCCGAGGCGACGGTCAGTACCGTGCCCTCGACGGGATGGGCCACCGCCTGCCGGGCGGAGTCGGCGGCACGCCGCAGCGCCAGCCGCAGCCCCGCGCCGTCGATGTGCGTCCCGCGCCCGGTGTCGTCGGCCAGCACCTGTGCCATGCCCCGCAGCAGCTGCGCCAGGATCGTCCCGGAGTTGCCGCGGGCCCCGATGAGCGCCCCGTGGGCCATCGCGTGCACGGCGTCCGCCAGGGACGGCTCCCCGGCGCCCGTCTCGTACCCGGCGAACACCGCGTCCACGGCCGTCGCCGCCGACTCCAGGGTGAGGTAGAGATTGGTTCCGGTGTCGCCGTCGGCCACCGGGTACACGTTGATCGCGTCGATCTCCTCACGCGCGCGCGCCAGCGCCCTGAGCGCCAGACCGCACCAGGTGCGCACCGCGAGAGCATCGAGGAATGTCTGCGGCACCTGCGCCACCTGCGCCTCCCTGACCTGCTGGCTGGACGTGGACGCAGCGTAGACCCCGAGGCGGTGTCCTCCGGAAGAGGGCCGGGAGCGGGGCCCTGAGCTGCCATGGTAGTTTCGTTGTACGGACGCAGTCGTTGTATGCTGCTCCGGTTGCCCGATCCTGATCGGGCCGTTCCCCTGGCAACGCCACTCAAGATCTCAGGTCTTAGGATCTCGATCCCGGCATGCCGGGATTATCCGTAAGTGCATCTGAAGTCTTTGGAGTGACCCGTGGCTGCCAACTGCGACGTCTGCGGCAAGGGGCCGGGCTTCGGCAACAACATCTCGCACTCGCACCGCCGTACGTCCCGCCGCTGGAACCCGAACATCCAGCGTGTGCGTACCGTGGTCGGCGGGACGCCGAAGCGCGTGAACGCCTGCACCTCGTGCATCAAGGCCGGCAAGGTCTCGCGCTGACGCCAACAGCTGAGCGCGCGGCCACTGCTGGTTCGCTGCACTGAGCCGGTCCACCGAAAGGTGGGCCGGCTTTTTGCCGTGCTCCGGCGCTCACGCCCGCATGCGCCACCCGTGGTCCACGGGACCGATCCCCGCGCCCAGCGCGAACCCGGCCGCGATGGCCCCCGTGACGTACTCCTTGGCCGCTGTGACCGCCTCCGGCACGTTCAGGCCCCTCGCCAGCCCCGAGGCGATCGCGGAGGCCAGCGTGCAGCCCGTGCCGTGCGTGTGCCGGTTGTCGTGGCGGGGCGCCCGCAGCCGGTACTCCTCGGAGCCGTCGGTCAACAGGTCGACCGCGTCTCCCGCCAGGTGCCCGCCCTTGATCAGCACCCACCGCGGCCCGTACTCCAGCACGGCCGCCGCGGCCCGTCGCAGATCATCCTCCGACTCGACCCGCACCCCCGTGAGTTGGGCCACCTCGTCGAGATTCGGGGTGGCGACCGTGGCCGCCGGGAGCAGCTTCGTGCGTACGGAGTCCAGCGCGGAGGCGGCCAGCAGCGGGTCGCCGTGCTTGGAGACGCCCACCGGGTCCACCACGGCCGGCGCGTCCGTGCCGGAGATCAACTCGGCGACCGCCTCGACCAGTTCCGCCGAGGCCAGCATGCCGGTCTTCACGGCCTGGACGCCGATGTCGTCCACGACACTGCGGTACTGGGCCCGCACGGCCGCCACGGGCAGCTCCCAGGCGCCCTGGACGCCCAGTGAGTTCTGCGCGGTCACGGCCGTGATCACGCTCATCCCGTGCACGCCGAGCGCCAGCATCGTCTTCAGGTCGGCCTGGATGCCGGCGCCGCCCCCCGAGTCGGAGCCCGCCACGGTCAGCACGCGGGGGATCATGACTCGATGTCCCCGAAGTGGTCCCAGCCGCCCTTGCTGGTCCAGGGCGCCCCGTCGACGGTCACCTGGGGCAGCGCGGAGGGGTTGAGGACCTCGCCGATGACCTTCCAGCGGGCCGGGAGCTTGGTGTCCGGCGGGAAGGTCGCGACGATCGCGTGGTCCTCTCCCCCGGTCAGCACCCACTGCAGCGGGTCGACGCCGACGGCCTGCCCGATGTCGTTCATCTGGGTCGGGATGTCGATCGCGCCGGAGCGGATGTCGATGCGGACCTTGCTGGCCTCGGCGATGTGCCCGAGGTCGGCGATCAGCCCGTCGCTCACGTCGCACATCGCCGTCGCGCCGAGCGCGGCGGCGGCCGGGCCCGCGTGGTACGGCGGCTCGGGGCGCCGGTGGGCCTCCACGAAGGCGCGCGGGGAGCGGAAGCCGCGGGAGAGCACCGCGTATCCGGCCGCGGACCAGCCCAGCCAGCCCGTGACGGCCACCAGGTCGCCGGGCTGGGCTCCCGCGCGCGTGACGGGCTCCTGGTTGCGCAGATCGCCGAGCGCGGTGATCGACACCATGATCGTGTCGCCGCGCACGACGTCGCCGCCGACCACGGAGGCGCCCGCCACCTGGCACTCGTCGCGCAGGCCGTCCATCAGCTCGCTCGGCCAGGTCACCGGGAGCTCGGCCGGCACGACCAGGCCGAGCAGCAGGGCGGTCGGTACGGCGCCCATCGCGGCGATGTCAGCGAGGTTCTGTGCCGCCGCCTTGCGGCCGACGTCGTAGGCCGTGGACCAGTCGCGGCGGAAGTGCCGCCCCTCCAGCAGGATGTCGGTGCTCGCCACCACCCGCCGGTCGGGCGCGGCGACCACCGCGGCGTCGTCGCCGGGGCCGACCCGGACCGCCGGTGTGGTGGTGAGACGGGAGGTGAGCTCCCTGATGAGCCCGAACTCCCCGAGCTCACCAACAGTGCCCTTCATTGTTCTGGCTCCCCTTCTCTGCCATGCCGTGCCCACTCGCGCGTCATCAGTGTCCCCGATACGGTCGAGGTGGCTGTCGATACGGTCCGGATGACCGTCGATACGGTCCATGCGACCGTCAACTTCCGTCGTGCCTGCACCCTGGCGCGCAAGCCCGGTTCCCGCAGGTCTCCCCGCGGGGAGCGGCAACGCGATACCGTGGCGTTCCTTTTCCCCACATGATCCTCGTGGCCGCCCTGGAGGTTCCGTGGTACAGGCGTACATCCTGATCCAGACGGAGGTCGGCAAGGCGTCGACCGTCGCCGAGACGATCAGCAAGATCCCTGGAGTGATCCAGGCTGAGGACGTGACGGGACCGTACGACGTGATCGTGCGCGCCCAGTCCGAGACAGTCGACGACCTCGGTCGCATGGTGGTCGCGAAGGTCCAGCAAGTGGACGGCATCACCCGCACCCTGACCTGTCCGGTCGTGCATCTGTAGCCCCCGTCTACCCTTGGCCGGTGAACTTCTTCCGTCACCGGCCCCTCGGCCTGCTCGCGCCCGCGCTGCTGATCGCGGTCGCGGGCTGCTCATCGGCAGACGACAGCCCCACGGTGGCGGTTCCCAGCCCCGACGCGAAGACGGCGACGGTGTGCCGGGAACTGCACCGGGTGCTGCCGCAGAAGCTCGACGGACGGAGCCGCAACGACCCCGAACCCCACTCCGCCTACACGGCGGGCTGGGGAAACCCGGCGATCATACTGCGCTGCGGTGTCGTACGGCCGCCGAAGATGATCGATCCGAAGGTGGCAGAGGGCGGTGACCCCGACGCCATCGCGGGCGGGGTGAACGGCGTCGACTGGCTGATGGAGAAGCAGGGCGACGGCACCTGGCGGTTCACCAGCGCCGGCCGCCTGGCGTATGTGCAGATCAGCCTGCCCAAGGGGATGTCCGCGCAGGAGGAGGGCACCGGCGTACTGACGGGCCTCGCGCCCGCGGTGAAGAAGGCGATCCCCAAGGGGATCGCCTCCATGAGGTGAGCGTGCGGGCTCAGCGCAGTCCGGTCGGGCGGCGCAGCGCCGCCTGGACCAGGCGGTCGATCAGCTCGGGGTAGCTGACGCCGCTGGCCTGCCACATCTGCGGGTACATCGAGATCGGCGTGAAGCCGGGCAGGGTGTTGACCTCGTTGATCACGAACTCGCCGTCCTCGGTGAGGAAGAAGTCCGCGCGGACCAGGCCCTCGCAGGAGACCGCCTCGAAGGCCTGCACCGCGAGCCGCCGCACCTCGGCCGTCTGCTCCTCGGTGAGCGGCGCCGGGACGATTCCGGGCGTGGAGT
Organism: Streptomyces sp. NPDC001709; assembly: GCF_053596375.1. Lineage (NCBI taxonomy): Bacteria > Bacillati > Actinomycetota > Actinomycetes > Kitasatosporales > Streptomycetaceae > Streptomyces > Streptomyces sp. NPDC001709. The sequence goes on from NZ_JBSFGB010000014.1 coordinate 65,002, forward strand.
CGATGTACTTGGCCTCGAAGTCGTAGTACGCGTGCGCGTCCGGCGGCGGGATCTCGGCCGGCACGGAGGCGCGCGGCCCGTCCTCGAACTCCAGTACGCCGCACTCGATCTCGCGGCCCCGCACGGCGGCCTCGACCAGGATCTTCGGGTCGTGCGCCTGCGCGGTGGCGATCGCCTCGTCCAGGCCGGACAGGTCGTCGACCTTGGTGATGCCGATCGACGAACCCGCACGCGCGGGCTTCACGAACAGCGGCCAGCCGTGCTCACCGGCGAAGTCGACGATCTTCTTGCGGGCGGCGGACTCGTCCCGCTCCCACTCGCGGGGCCGGATCACCACGTAGGGGCCGACCTCGAGCCCGTAGGACGTGAAGATCCGCTTCATGTACTCCTTGTCCTGGCCGACGGCCGAGGCGAGCACACCGGCGCCCACGTACGGCACCCCGGACAGCTCCAGGAGGCCCTGGAGGGTGCCGTCCTCGCCGTACGGGCCGTGCAGCACCGGGAAGACCACGTCGACCTCGCCGAGCGCCTTGGGCACCGAGCCGGGCTCGCTGTAGACGACCTCGCGGTTGGCGGGGTCGACCGGGAGCACCACGCCGCCCTCGGCGGACTCGGCCAGTTCCTCGACCGCCGGTACCCGGCGGTCGGTGATGGCCATCCGCTCCGGCTCGTCGGCCGTCAGTGCCCAACGGCCGTCCCGGGTGATGCCGATCGGCAGGACGTCGTACTTCGTCCGGTCGATGGCCTTGAGGACGGCGCCGGCGGTGACCACGGAGATCCCGTGTTCGGAACTGCGCCCGCCGAACACGACGGCCACGCGCGGCTTGCGGGACGGCTGCTCGGGGCTCTGGGGAAGGTTCTCGGTGCTCATATCGCGTTGAGAGTACCCGCTGGTATCCCCCGAGTCAGCGCCCGCTGGGCCGCCGTGACTTAGCGTCCCCCCAACGGTCGCTCAGCGTCGCACGGAGGGGGATTCAGCGCCTCTCGGACTTGGCGCTGCGCGACATCAGCTCCTTGAGGGCGACCACCGGCGGCTTGCCCTCGTGCACGATGTCCACGACCGTCTCGGTGATGGGCATCTCCACGCCGTGCCGGCGGGCCAGATCCGCCACCGACTCGCAGGACTTGACGCCCTCGGCGGTCTGCTTGGTGACCGCGATGGTCTCCTCCAGGGTCATGCCCTTGCCGAGGTTGGTGCCGAAGGTGTGGTTGCGGGACAGCGGCGAGGAGCAGGTGGCCACCAGGTCGCCGAGGCCCGCGAGTCCGGAGAAGGTCAGCGGGTCGGCGCCCAGGGCCATGCCGAGCCGGGTGGTCTCGGCGAGACCGCGTGTGATGAGCGATCCCTTGGCGTTGTCGCCGAGGCCCATGCCGTCGGCGATACCGACCGCGAGGCCGATGACGTTCTTGACCGCGCCGCCCAGTTCGCAGCCGACGACGTCGGTGTTGGTGTACGGCCGGAAGTACGGCGTGTGACAGGCGGCCTGGAGGCGCTGGGCGACGGCCTCGTCGGTGCAGGCGACGACGGCGGCCGCGGGCATGCGGGCGGCGATCTCACGGGCCAGGTTGGGCCCGGTGACGACGGCGATGCGGTCCGGACCCACCTTGGTGACGTCCTCGATGACCTCGCTCATGCGCATGGTGGAGCCGAGTTCGACGCCCTTCATCAGGGAGACCAGCACGGTGTCCGGGGCGAGCAGCGGGGTCCACTCGGCGAGGTTGGCGCGCAGGGTCTGGGAGGGGACGGAGAGGACCGTGAAGTCGGCGTCGGCCAGGGCCTCGGCGGGGTCGGTGGTCGCCCGGATGTTCTCGGGGAGTTCGACGCCCGGCAGGTAGTCGGGATTGATGCGGGTGGTGTTGATCGCCTCCGCGACCTCGGCGCGCCGGGCCCACAGGGTGACGTCGCACCCGGCGTCGGCGAGCACCATGGAGAAGGCCGTGCCCCACGAACCGGCGCTGAAGACCGCCGCCTTAACCGCCTTGCTCACTTGCCCTGCCCCTCCGGTTCCTTGCCCTGCGTCTGCGCCTGTGCCTGTGCCTGCGTCTGCGCCTGGGTGCGGCGCCGCTGTTCGATCCGCTCGCGGCGCGGGTCGTAGGGCGTCTCGGGCGCCTTCTCGCCGCGGATCTCCTCCAGCAGGCGGGTGATGGCCGCCATGATGACCTCGGTGGCCTCCTTGAGCAGGTCCGGGGTCATCTCCTTGCCGTAGAAGCGCGCGAGGTCCACGGGCGGGCCCGCGAGGACGTGATGGGTCTTGCGCGGCAAGAGGTTCGGTTTCTTGGCGTACGGCGGCAGCAGTTCGTTGGCGCCCCACTGGGCGACCGGGATGACCGGGCACTTGGTCTGCAGGGCGACACGGGCGGCGCCGGTCTTGCCGGTCATGGGCCAGCCGTCCGGGTCGCGGGTCAGGGTGCCCTCGGGGTAGAAGGCGACGCACTCGCCACGCTCCACGGCGTCGATCGCGGCCCGGAAGGCGCTGAGCGCGTCCGTGGACTCGCGGTAGACGGGGATCTGCCCGGTGCCGCGCATGGCGGCGCCCACGAATCCCTTCTTGAAAAGCCCGCTCTTCGCCAGGAATCGCGGAACCCGCCCGGTGTTGTACTGATAGTGCGCATACGCGAAGGGGTCCACGTGGGAATTGTGGTTCACCACGGTGATAAATCCGCCCTCGGCCGGAATGTGCTCCATTCCGCGCCAGTCCCGCTTGATCAGAACCACCAACGGCGGTTTGCAGAGCACCGCGGCGAAGCGATACCAGAAGCCGATTCTGCGGCGGGGCACAAGGACACCTTCCTCTAGGGGCTGCCACCCCGGCGGGGGCCGCACGATTGTCGCCCCGAGCCGCCGGTCTGTCGAGAACACCGTACGCCCCGCCACCGACGGCGCCAGATGGCGCGGGGGACAATGATCGTGACGAGAGAGGGACGGTACGCCGGTGCAGTGGACCTTGGTCATCCCGCTGAAGCCCCTGTCGCGGGCGAAGAGCAGGCTCTCGGACACCGCGGCCGACGGGGTGCGCCCGGGGCTGGCGCTCGCGTTCGCGCAGGACACGGTGGCCGCGGCGCTGGCGTGTCCGGCGGTGGCGGATGTGGCGGTCGTCACGGACGACGAGCTGGCGGCGCGTGAGCTGGCGGCGCTGGGCGCGCGGATCGTCCCGGACAGCCCGGCGGACGGCCTGAACGCCGCTCTGGCGCACGGCGCGGCCGTCGTACGGGAAATGCGCCCGCGCACACCGGTCGCGGCCCTGAACGCCGATCTCCCCGCTCTGCGCAGGGCCGAGCTGTTTCGGGTGCTGGCCGCCGCGGAGGGGTTTCCGCGGGCGTTTCTGGCGGATGCGGCCGGGGTGGGGACGACATTGCTCGCGGCGGCGGGTGATCGCGAACTGGCCCCCGCTTTCGGCGAGGATTCCCGAAGCCGGCATCGCGCCTCCGGGGCTGCGGAACTCCGGCTCTCGGGGGTGGATTCGGTGCGGCAGGACGTGGACACCGGCGAGGATTTGCGCGCGGCACTGGCGCTGGGGGTCGGGCCGTATACGGCCGCGGTGTCGGCGGGGTTGCTGATCCCGGGGTCCTGAGGTGCCGCTGCGCCCTGAAGGGGCGCGGGGAACTGCGCGATCAGCCGTGGACGGCCCGCAGTCCGCGGACGGCCCGAAGCCCTGCGGCGCCGCCCGCAACGGCGAGCATTAGGCTGGCCGTCATGCAGGCCACCGCATACACCTACGATCCCGAAACCCACAGCGGACAGGTGCTCCTCGACGACGGCACCCCGGTGCCGTACGACGCCGCCGCCTTCACCGCCGGAGGCCTGCGGCTGTTGCGGCCCGGGCAGCGGGTGCGGATCGAGACCGAGGGGCAGGGCGACTCCCTGCGCATCACCCTCGTAACCCTTCAAACCCTGTAACTGCCCTTACACACGCCGCGGGCCGGGCTCCCTGGAGGAGTCCGGCCCGGCGCGTGTGTGCCCCGGCGTCCTTATGACGTCGCCTTGCGGGCGGTCGCCTTCTTGGCGGTGGTCTTGCGGGCCGTCGACTTCTTGGCCGGGGCCTTCTTCGCGGTGACCTTCTTCGCCGGGGCCTTCTTGGCCGTCGCCTTCTTGGCGGTGGTCTTCTTCGCCGCCGTGGTCTTGGCGGCGGCTCCCTTGACGGCGGCCTTCTTGGCGGGCGCCTTCTTCGCCGCGGTCTTCTTCACGGCGGCCGCCTTCTTCGCCGGCGCCGCCTTCTTGGCCGTGACCTTCTTCGCGGCCGCCTTGGTGGTCTTCTTCGCCGCGGCCTTCTTGACCGTCGCCGCGGCGCCGCCGGTCAGGCTGCCCTTCGGCGCCTTCTTGACCGAGACCTCGCCACCGCGCGGCAGCTTCTTCGAGCCGCTCACCAGGTCCTTGAAGCCCTGCCCTGCGCGGAAGCGCGGCACGGAGGTCTTCTTGACCCGAACCCGCTCTCCCGTCTGCGGGTTGCGGGCGTAACGGGCGGGGCGGTCCACCTTCTCGAAGGACCCGAAGCCGGTGACCGAGACCCGCTCGCCCGCGACGACCGCGCGGACAATGGCGTCCAGGACATGATCGACGGCTTCGGCGGCCTGCTGGCGGCCACCCACCTTGTCGGCAATCGCTTCTACGAGCTGCGCCTTGTTCACGTCTTCCCCTTCGGAGACATCGCCAGAACGAAAGTGTTCAAGCTTTTTCGCACGTTAGGCAGATATATACCGCAAATCAAACACGAAACGGGCTTATCACCCTTGTGCCGCAACGGACTCGGTGATCTCGGGCTGTTCAGTGGTCCTCGTCGGGGATCCGACCCTCGTCGAGGTCCGCGTTGAACCGCTCGAGCCGCCTTGCCGCAGCGGCCGGATCGTGCTTGGCCGCGGCCGTAATGACCAGCAGCTTCCGGGTCAGCGCCATCCGTACGCCCTCCGGGACTTGCAGTGCGCGCACTCTTGCGTGCGCTTCCTTCAGCTGGTTCGCGACCGCCGTATAGAGCTGGAGTTGGCCGTCGTGTTCCATGCACAGATTGTGCCATCTGGGGCGAGTTGTCGCCTGCGCAGGGGGCAACTGCCGCCTCGAATGGCCTTCCAGGCACTTGCGGAGGACGCGATCCCAGCACTCACGTACCCAGGCAACGACCTTCGTAACGTGGGAAGTTGAGCGCGATGTGAGAAGCGTGCGGGGCTGTTCGGGCGCAGATATGGCTGTACCCCCAATCGTGGCGATCGGGGGTACAGAAGGGGTGTTGGCGTGGCCGAAACCAGCCCCGCGGAGGGGGTCCGGATCAGACCTGGAGGGTCCGCGGCTTGTAGCCGGGCCGCTTGGCCTCGTAGGCGGCGATGTCGGCCTCGTTCTGGAGCGTGATGGAGATGTCGTCCAGGCCGTTCAGCAGCCGCCAGCGGGAGTTCTCGTCCAGCTCGAAGGAGGCGGTGATGCCCTCGGCGCGAACCTCACGCGCCTCAAGGTCCACAGTGACCTCAGCAGTGGGGTCCGCTTCCGTGAGTTCCCACAGCGCGTCGACGATCTTCTGCTCCAGGACCACCGTGAGCAGGCCGTTCTTCAGCGAGTTGCCCCGGAAGATGTCCGCGAAGCGGGAGGAGATCACGGCCTTGAAGCCGTAGTTCTGCAGCGCCCAGACGGCGTGCTCGCGGGAGGAGCCGGTGCCGAAGTCGGGGCCGGCGACCAGGACCGTGGCACCCTGCCGCTCGGGGCGGTTGAGCACGAACTCGGGGTCCTTGCGCCAGGCCTCGAACAGCCCGTCCTCGAAGCCGTCCCGGGTGACCTTCTTGAGCCAGTGAGCAGGGATGATCTGGTCGGTGTCGACGTTGCTGCGGCGCAGCGGGACGGCCCGGCCGGTGTGCGTGGTGAAAGCTTCCATGACTGATCAGACTCCAGCGGGCACAGAGGTGTCGGACAGGTCGGCCGGGGAGGCCAGGTGGCCCAGGACGGCGGTGGCCGCCGCGACCTGCGGCGACACCAGGTGCGTACGACCGCCCTTGCCCTGCCGGCCCTCGAAGTTGCGGTTGGAGGTGGACGCGGAGCGCTCACCCGGGGCCAGCTGGTCGGGGTTCATGCCGAGGCACATCGAGCAGCCCGCGTGCCGCCATTCGGCGCCGGCCTCCTTGAAGACCACGTCCAGGCCCTCGGAGACGGCCTGCAGACCCACGCGCGCGGAGCCCGGGACGACCAGCATCCGTACGCCGTCGGCGACTTTGCGGCCCCGCAGCAGGTCGGCGGCGGCGCGCAGGTCCTCGATGCGGCCGTTGGTGCAGGAGCCTACGAAGACGGTGTCCACCTTGATGGAGCGCAGCGGCTGGCCGGCCTCCAACCCCATGTATTCCAGGGCCTTTTCGGCGGCGAGGCGCTCCGAAGCGTCTTCGTACGAAGCCGGGTCGGGGACGGACGCCGAAAGCGGCGCGCCCTGGCCGGGGTTGGTGCCCCAGGTGACGAACGGGGACAGCGACGCGGCGTCGATGACGACCTCGGCGTCGAACTCGGCGTCGGCGTCCGTCTTCAGCGTCTTCCAGTACGCGACGGCGGCGTCCCAGTCCTCGCCCTCGGGGGCGTGCGGGCGGCCCTTGAGGTACGCGAAGGTGGTCTCGTCGGGGGCGATCATGCCCGCGCGGGCGCCGGCCTCGATCGACATGTTGCAGATGGTCATCCGGGCCTCCATCGAGAGCTTCTCGATGGCGGAGCCGCGGTATTCCAGGACGTAGCCCTGGCCGCCGCCGGTGCCGATCTTCGCGATGATCGCCAGGATCAGGTCCTTGGCGGTGACGCCCTCGGGCAGCTCGCCCTCGATGGTGATCGCCATGGTCTTGGGGCGGGCCAGCGGCAGCGTCTGGGTGGCCAGCACGTGCTCGACCTGCGAGGTGCCGATGCCGAACGCCAGCGCGCCGAAGGCGCCGTGCGTGGAGGTGTGGGAGTCGCCGCAGACCACGGTCGTGCCGGGCTGGGTCAGGCCCAGCTGGGGGCCGACGACGTGCACGACGCCCTGCTCGACGTCGCCCAGCGGGTGCAGCCGCACCCCGAACTCGGCGCAGTTCTTGCGCAGCGTCTCCAGCTGGGCGCGGGAGACCGGGTCGGCGATGGGCTTGTCGATGTCGAGGGTGGGGGTGTTGTGGTCCTCGGTCGCGATGGTGAGGTCGAGGCGGCGGACCTTCCGGCCGTTCTGGCGCAGCCCGTCGAAGGCCTGCGGGCTGGTCACCTCGTGCAGCAGGTGCAGATCGATGAAGAGGAGATCGGGCTCGCCCTCGGCGCGCCGGACGACGTGGTCGTCCCAGACCTTCTCCGCGAGTGTCCTACCCATCGCTTTCCCTCCGGCCGGCACACGTCCACCGGCCCAACTCGAGATCTTGAGGAAGCGGCGACTGCCCGCTGAGGGGCCCCATGAAGTCGTGATTCCGGGCGTCCACCGCCAGGCCCGTTGGTCTGCGGGCCGCTGTGTGGTTCCAGGGTGGCGTGTTCCACGGAAAATTGAACTTGCGTTTCACAGAGTGAGACGCAAGTATCGTTGCATGGACAACAGTAGCGGCGTCGGCGTTCTGGACAAGGCGGCCCTCGTTCTGAGCGCTCTGGAGTCCGGTCCGGCCACCCTCGCGGGTCTGGTCGGCGCGACCGGACTGGCACGACCCACGGCCCACCGCCTGGCCGTGGCCCTGGAACACCACCGCATGGTGGCACGCGACATGCAGGGCCGTTTCATCCTCGGCCCGCGTCTCGCGGAACTGGCGGCGGCGGCCGGCGAGGACCGCCTGCTCGCGACGGCGGGCCCCGTGCTCACCCACCTCCGCGATGTCACCGGCGAGAGCGCACAGCTCTACCGGCGCCAGGGTGACATGCGGATCTGTGTGGCCGCGGCGGAACGCCTGTCCGGCCTGCGGGACACGGTCCCGGTCGGCTCCACGCTGACGATGAAGGCGGGCTCCTCGGCACAGATCCTGATGGCCTGGGAGGAGCCCGAGCGGCTGCACCGCGGCCTGCAGGGCGCCCGCTTCACGGCGACGGCCCTGTCGGGCGTACGGCGGCGCGGCTGGGCCCAGTCCATCGGCGAGCGCGAGCCGGGCGTCGCGTCCGTCTCCGCGCCCGTACGCGGCCCTTCCAACCGCGTGGTGGCCGCGGTGTCCGTCTCCGGCCCGATCGAGCGCCTGACGCGCCATCCCGGCCGTATGCACGCCCAGGCGGTCATCGACGCGGCCGCCCGCCTCTCCGAGGCACTGCGCCGCTCGGGCTGAGCCCCACCTCCGGGACTCCGGGAAACACAGAGAAGGGCCTGCCCCAACGCCGCGGCAGGCCCTCCTCACTCCCCCGCCCCCGCTTCAGCCAGCCTTCTCGGACCGATGGGCGAACCGGTCCCTCGCGCACCGCCCCGCCCCTCCGAGACCCCACGCCGCTCGGCCGACCCCCGCATCCGGGACTCCGGCAAACACCGAGAAGGGCCTGCCCCAACGCCGCGGCAGGCCCTCCTCACTCCCCTCCCCCGGCCCACAGGCACCTTCTCGGACCGACAGGCGAACCAGGCCCTCGCGAACCACCCCGCCTCCCCGAGACCCCGCGCCGCTCGGCCGACCCCCGCTCCCGGGACTCCGGCAAACGCCGAGAAGGGCCTGCCCCAACGCCGCGGCAAGCCCTCCTCGCTCCCCCGTCCCCCGGCTCAGCCGACCTTCTCGCCCACACGCGCCCTCTCGGACCGACAGGCGAACCAGGCCCGCGCGAACCACCCCGCCTCCCCGAGACCCCGCGCCGCTCGGCCGACCCCCGCATCCGGGACTCCGGCAAACGCCGAGGAAGGCCTGCCTCAACGCCGTGGCAGGCCCTCCTCGCTCCCCCGTCCCCCGGTTCAGCCGGTCTTCTCGGCCGCGGGTGTCTTCTGGGACCGATAGGCGAACCGGTCCCTCGCGTAGCGCCCCCGCTTCTCCAGCGGGATCTGCCCGTGCGCGGCCGCGAGGCCGAATGCCGGCATGTCCCCGTAGATCGCCTCGTACGACCCCTCCGGCACGACATACGCCTCGTGCCAGATCCCCACCTGCCCGCGCAGCTTCCCGGTCCGCTCCTTGCGGTTGAGCTGGGCCCAGGCCTTGTGGTGGAAGGCGTCCGGCGCGCTCGCGTAGGCGTACAGCTTCTCCTTGGACTCCCAGTACTGCACGATGTAGTACGTCCGCGGCGACGCCGTCAGCATGACCCGGCTGCGCAGGCCCCGCGCGGGGTCCTTCTCCAGCTCCCGCAGCATGCGGAACATCCCGAGCATCACCGGCAGCCACAGATGGACGGCCCAGAAGCGGTTGATGCGCATGCCGATCAGCAGGACGACGACCTCGCCCTTCGCGTCGGCGGTCGTACGGGAAATCATGACCACTTCCCCCCTATTGGCGAGCGGCGCTATCCAAGTGCCTGATGATTGGATAGTGGCACTGCCCAAGGAAAGGCGCAAGAGATGCGGCTGGCGGAGTTGAGCAAGCACAGCGGTGTGTCCACCGCGACGATCAAGTACTACCTGCGCGAAGGCCTGTTGCCGCCGGGCCGCCAGATCAACGCCACGACGGCCGAGTACGACGAGGAGCATCTGCGCCGGCTGCGGCTGGTGCGGGCGATGATCCAGGTGGGCGGGGTGCCGGTGGCGAAGGTGCGCGAGGTGCTCGGGCACGTGGACGACGACTCCCTGCCCCGCACGATCCGCCTGGGCGCGGCGCTGTGGGCGCTGCCGCAGGTGCCGGAGCCGGACGAGGACGACGAGTACGTCCAGGCCGCGCACCAGGAGATCGACACGCTCCTGGACCGGCTCGGCTGGCAGAACGCCAAGCAGCTCACGACCATCTCCCCCGCGTACCGCTCGCTGGTGGTGGCGGTGGCCGCGTTCCGCCGGCTCGGCTACGGCTTCGGGTCCGAACTGCTCGCGCCGTACGCCGAGTTGATGCACCGGACAGCCGTCCTCGACCTGGACAACATGGAGACGTACCCGTCGCAGGCGGAGCGGGTCGAGTTCGCGATCCTGGGGGCGATCCTCAACGAGCCGGTGCTGCAGGCGCTGCACCGGCTGGCCCAGGAGGAGGAGACGGCGCGGCGGTACGGCTTCGAGTAGCCGGCGCCGGGCACGACGAAGGCCCTCCGCCGAAGCGAAGGGCCTTCCTCTTGTACCCCCGACCGGATTCGAACCGGCGCTACCGCCTTGAGAGGGCGGCGTGCTAGGCCGCTACACAACGGGGGCGTGGACACTGCGTTTCCGCAGGTCCGAGCTGGTCTACCTGGACTCGAACCAAGACTAACTGAACCAGAATCAGTCGTGCTGCCAATTACACCATAGACCAATGATGGTTTAGACCAGTCAGTACCCCCGACCGGATTCGAACCGGCGCTACCGCCTTGAGAGGGCGGCGTGCTAGGCCGCTACACAACGGGGGCCCTAGCGATCCCGACAGGATCAGGATCAGTACCCCCGACCGGATTCGAACCGGCGCTACTGCCTTGAGAGGGCAGCGTGCTAGGCCGCTACACAACGGGGGCTTTGCAGATAAGCTCTGCGAGCTGGCCTACCTGGACTCGAACCAAGACTAACTGAACCAGAATCAGTCGTGCTGCCAATTACACCATAGGCCACTGGAACTCAAGCCCCTGCGGGGTTCTCGTTCTAGCTTGCTCCTCGGGGCTCCGGCCTTCCGGCCCGCTCCCCTCGGCGCAGGAAGAACATTACCCGAAGGTGGACGGGGCTCCAAAACGGGTATCCGCGCGGACGAGCGCGGGTAGTTCGGCGAGCGTCGAGATCCGGTGCGCGGCAACCTCCCCTTCGGCCTGCGCGGAGCCCGTCCCGCGGTCGATCCACACGGACAGCAGCCCGGCCTCGGCAGCGCCCCGCCCGTCGATCTCCGGGTGGTCGCCGACGTAGGCCACCTCGCGGGGAGGCAACCCCAGCGCCTCACAGGCGGCCAGGAAGGCACCGGCCTCCGGCTTGGAGACGCCCAGCTCGGCGGCGCACAGCACGACCTCGAAGCGGTCGAGGAGGCCGAGGGTGCGCAGCTTGTGCTCCTGGACGGTGATGCTGGAGTTGGACAGCACCGCGTGCCGATGGCTGGCGGCGAGGGCCTCCAGGGCGGGCAGGACGTCCGGGAAGAGGCTCCAGGCGGCCTCGTAGTGGACCAGGTAGCGCGCGAACCATGCGTCGGCCTCGGCGTCGGTCAGCTCCTGGCCGACGAAGACCCGGGTGCGGTCGCGGCGCTGTGTGACGAAGTCGACCTCACCGGAGGCGAACCGGGCCCACTGGATGTCGGTGATCTCCCGCCACTGCAGAAGGGCCTGCTCCGGGCTGTCGTACCCGGCGAGCAGCCCCTCCGCCGCGAGATGCGCCCGCATGCCCTCCCGGTCCGCGGTCGTGTAGTCGAACAGGGTGTCGTCCACGTCCCAGACCACGGCTCTGATCGTCATGACACCGACGGTACCGCCGGACGGCTGGCAGGCTGGTGGCTATGAGCGAGTACCGCATCCAGTTCACCGTCGAAGCCCGTGCGGCATACGACTCCCTGCCCGGCTCCCGCCAGGCTCAGCTGGACAGGGCCCTGGGGATACTGGCCCGTGACCCGTTCCGGAAGACATCGACGGCCCAGCTCGGCCCCGACGAGCACTTGCGCAAGGCGTACGTGGCCCCCGGCCTCATGCTGGAGTACATGGTGGCCGGCGCGATCATGGTCGTCGTCGTGCTGGAGATCTTCGATGAGAGCCACTACTTGATCGACGAAGCCGACGCTCAGTGACCAACGCGACAGGGGCGGCAACCGGAGTTCCGGTTGCCGCCCCTCGGCGTTCGGCCATGACTACGCGGTGAGCTTCACCAGCGCCGCGTCGATCCGGGCCAGCGTCTTGTCCCTGCCCAGGACTTCCAGGGACTCGAAGAGCGGCAGGCCGACGGTGCGGCCGGTGACGGCGACGCGGACCGGGGCCTGGGCCTTGCCGAGCTTGAGGCCGTAGACCTCGCCGGCGGCCAGGACGGCCTCCTTCAACGACTCGGGGGACGTCCAGTCGGCCGCCATCAGCTTCTCGCGGGCCGTGCGGAGCAGGGCGTCGCTGCCCTCCTTCATCGCCTTGGTCCACGAGGCCTCGTCCTCGACCGGCTCCGGCAGGAACAGGAAGTCGACGTTGTCGGTGATCTCCGACAGGACCTTCAGACGGGTCTGGGCGTGCGGGGCGATCGCCTCCCACTTGGCCTCGTCGAAGGCCTCGGGCTCCCAGGGCGCGAAGGGGGCCTTCAGCCACGGGCGGCAGCGCTCGGTGAACTCCTTCACATCCAGCATGCGGATGTGGTCGCCGTTGATCGCCTCGCACTTCTTCAGGTCGAAGCGCGCCGGGTTGGGGTTCACGTCGGAGATGTCGAAGGCGGCGACCATCTCGGCGGTCGTGAAGATGTCCTGGTCCGCGGAGAGCGACCAGCCCAGCAGGGACAGGTAGTTGAGCAGGCCCTCGGGGAGGAAGCCCTGCTCGCGGTAGAGGTTCAGGGACGCCTGCGGGTCGCGCTTGGACAGCTTCTTGTTGCCCTCGCCCATGACGTAGGGGAGGTGGCCGAACTGCGGGGTCTGCTTGGCGATGCCCAGCTCCGTCAGCGCCATGTAGAGCGCGATCTGGCGCGGGGTGGAGGAGAGCAGGTCCTCGCCGCGCAGCACGTGGGTGATCTCCATCAGCGCGTCGTCGACCGGGTTGACCAGCGTGTACAGCGGGGCGCCGTTCGCGCGGACGATGCCGTAGTCCGGCACGTTCTCCGGGGTGAAGGTCAGCTCGCCGCGGACCAGGTCGGTGAAGGTGATCGTCTCGTCGGGCATCCGGAAGCGGACGATCGGGGTGCGGCCCTGGGCCCGGTACTCCTCGACCTGCTCGGCGCTCAGGTCGCGGCAGTGGCCGTCGTAGCCGGAGGGCTTGCCGGCGGCGCGGGCGGCCTCGCGGCGGGTGTCCAGCTCCTCCTGGGAGCAGTAGCAGTGGTAGGCGTAGCCGCCGTCCAGCAGCTTCTGGGCCACGTCCGCGTAGATGTCCATGCGCTGCGACTGGCGGTACGGCGCGTGCGGGCCGCCGACCTCGGGGCCCTCGTCCCAGTCGAAGCCGAGCCAGCGCATCGCGTCGAGCAGCTGGTGGTACGACTCCTCGGAGTCGCGGGCCGCGTCGGTGTCCTCGATGCGGAAGACCAGGGTGCCCTGGTGGTGCCGGGCGAACGCCCAGTTGAACAGGGCGGTGCGGACCAGGCCCACGTGCGGGTTACCGGTGGGCGAGGGACAGAAACGAACGCGTACGGGTGAGCCGGGTGCGCTAGCCACGCTTGACAACCTTGTTGGTGAGAGTGCCGATGCCTTCGATGGTGACGGCGACCTCGTCGCCGACGTTCAGGGGGCCGACCCCTGCCGGGGTGCCGGTGAGGATGACGTCGCCGGGGAGCAGGGTCATCGCCTCGGAGATGTTGACGACGAGGTCCTCGATGGGGTGGATCATCTCGCTGGTGCGGCCGAGCTGGCGCTGAAGGCCGTTGACCGTGAGCTGGATGGTCAGGTCGTTCGCGCGCTCCAGGTCCAGGTCCGTCTCCACCCAGGGGCCGAGCGGGCAGGAGGTGTCGAAGCCCTTGGCCCGGGCCCACTGCTTCTCGCGCTTCTGCACATCGCGGGCGGTGATGTCGTTGGCGCAGGTGTAGCCGAAGATCACGTCCTTGACGCGTTCGCGCGGGACCTCGCGGCACATGCGGCCGATCACCACGGCCAGCTCGGCCTCGTGGTGCAGCTCCTCGGAGAACGGCGGGTACTGGATGTCGTCGCCGGGCCCGATCACCGAGGTGGAGGGCTTGAAGAAGGCGAACGGTGCCTCGGGCACCTCGTTGCCCAGCTCGCGCGCGTGCTCGGCGTAGTTGCGGCCGAACGCCACGACCTTGTTGGGGAGCACCGGCGGGAGCAGTCTGACCTTGCTCAGCGGCACCTTCGTACCGGACAGCTCGTGGTCCGCGAACGGGATGCCCTTGATGATGTCGAGGACCAGCTCGTCCTGCTTGTCGCCCTCGACCGCGCCGAAGGCTACGTTCCCGTCGATGGAGAACCTGGCGATGCGCACGGGATCCTTGCGCCCCTTACTGAGAACCGGCGTACTGACGCCTCAGGTTAACCGGTCGGACCGCGCATTTCCGCCGGGAAAGGGCCGTCGTACGGGTGGGGCTGCCGGAGTGCGCCAGGCGGCCGGTCCCCGGCCCCGTGGCGCGGGGACCAGCCGAAATCCGGAAAGGCGCCCCGTCGAAATCGAGGGCTTCGGAATTCAGCGGAAAAGGTGAGGCGGGGCCTTCGGCTACTCTGCCGTGGCCGCCGCGGCCACCGGGACGTCCACCAGGACCGTGCGCCGGGGGTTGGCCGTCTGGGCGGGGAGGTCGACGGAGTGCTCCGGCTGCTCGGGCGTCTGCAGTTCGCCGGTGTCCTTCAGATGCACCAGGGTCGTGCGCCGGGGATTGGCGATCTTGTGGAACATCATCGTCGTCTTCACGGTTGTACGCGTCCTAGTCGTGTGTCGGCGGGCTTACAGATACGACCCTCTTGTAAAGCGTCAGGCTAAACATCCGATTCCCCGCCGATGGCGCCAACTGGTCACGATGTTCATGTGAGTTTCCTCACGACCTCGCGGACAAACCGGTCAAACCTCATCTGCAATGCGCCCCAACGAAACGGACATTGACCCCCTGAAGCCATCATTCCGCTCCTGATCATGGCGACTCAGACACCTGACGCTCAGAGGCAACTCACAGGGATACGCCCGTTTTGCACAGGATCGGCTTCCACGGCTGGTGACGCGGCACTCACAGCCCGTCACCTAGGTCACAGCTCGGGGCACGGCCCTTGTTGGAGATCCGGCACTGTGCTGGAATTCCACGGACCGCCGCGGGATCGAGCCGGCGCATATAGGGCGCAAAGCAGCGCCGAGCGGCGGTGAGATGGGGGGAACCAGCGCCGGTCACTCAAGACCACCGTGGGGCGTATTCAGGACGCTCCCCACAACGCCGACACCGTGTTCCTCCGTTCATCCGGAGGGGCGCCTGGTCCAGAGGTTGCGACGCTAGTGCAGGGACGTTTCAAGAGGGATGGCAGCGCTTCGGCGGAGCCGGAGTCGCACGACGGGACTGGTCCCATGAAGGGCAGCTCCTCGCCCCAGCACGCCCAGAACCCGGGCCCGAACCCTTCCGCCGACGGCGGTGAGCGCGGCGGACGCCCCGGTCTGTCGGCCTCGCCGACCGTCACCGGGACCGGTAGCTCCGGCGCCGCCCCCGCGCCGGCCGTGAAGCCCGCCAAGGGCTCCACCGGCCCCGGCTCGCGCGTGGCCCTGCGCAACTGGCGCATCTCCACGCGTCTGGTGTCGCTGCTCGCGCTGCCCGTGGTCGCCGCGACCTCGCTCGGCGCGCTGCGCATCGACCAGAACATCACCGACATCCAGCAGCTCGACAACATGAAGCTGCTGACGGACATGACCAAGCAGGCCACCGAGCTGGCCGCCGCGCTCCAGGAGGAGCGCGACCAGTCCGCCGGTCCGATGGCGCACGGTCTGAGCGCGAGCGACTACACGGTCAAGGGCTTCCGGGACAAGACCGACCGCGCCCTCGTGAACTTCCAGAACTCCACCGAGGAGATCGACTCCGCGAGCAAGGAGGGCAACCTCCAGGGCGTCCGCGACAACCTCGTCGGGATCTTCAACCAGCTGGACCAGCTGGCCAAGATCCGCAAGTCCGCCTACGGGTCCAAGTCCAACTCGACCCAGACGATCGAGGCCTACCACCGGCTCATCATCCAGCTGGTCGACCTGTCCCAGGACATGGCGCAGGCGTCCAGCAACCCGGAGATGATCTCCCGTACCCGTGCCCTGGCGGCCTTCTCCACCGCCAAGGAGTACGCCTCCATGCAGCGCGCCACGATCGCCGCCGCGCTGCCCGCGACCACGGACCAGAAGGGCGACCTCTCCGAGAACGACCGTCTCTACGGCCAGTCGGCCTACGAGAGCGAGAACTCGGAAATCGCGATCTTCCGGAAGATCTACGCCAACAACAACGCCGAGGAACTCCTCAAGCCGATCGACGAGGGCAACCCGACGATCGAGTCCGCGGACACCTACGCCAAGCGCGTCTTCGACTCCCGCGACGGCATCGCGAGCCTCAACGCCCGCTCCTACAAGGACTGGGTCGACGACAGCTCGACCAAGATCGAGCAGATGAAGAAGATCGAGCACACGCTGCTCGAGGAGATGGAGCAGAAGGCCCGCGAGCTGAAGAGCGCGACCCAGCAGGACGCGATCATCTCCGGTGCGCTGATCCTGCTCGTGCTCGGTGTGTCGCTGGTCGGCGCGTTCATCGTGGCCCGCTCCATGATCCGCTCGCTGCGCCGGCTGCAGGAGACCGCGACCAAGGTCGCCCAGGAGCGTCTGCCCGAGCTGGTCAAGCAGCTGTCGGAGTCCGACCCGCAGGACGTCGACACGTCCGTGGAGTCGGTCGGTGTGCACTCCCGGGACGAGATCGGCCAGGTGGCCGCGGCCTTCGACGACGTGCACCGCGAGGCGGTCCGCCTCGCCGCCGAGCAGGCCCTGCTGCGGGGCAACGTCAACGCGATGTTCACCAACCTCTCGCGCCGCTCCCAGGGCCTCATCCAGCGCCAGCTGTCGCTGATCTCCGAGCTGGAGTCCCGCGAGGCCGACCCGGACCAGCTGTCCTCGCTGTTCAAGCTGGACCACCTCGCCACGCGTATGCGCCGTAACGGTGAGAACCTCCTCGTCCTCGCGGGTGAGGAGCCCGGCCGCCGGTGGACCCGCCCGGTCCCGCTGGTCGACGTGCTCCGCGCCGCCGCGTCCGAGGTGGAGCAGTACGAGCGCATCGAGCTGGCCTCGGTGCCGACCACCGAGGTCGCCGGCCGCGTGGTCAACGACCTCGTGCACCTGCTCGCCGAGCTGCTGGAGAACGCCACCTCCTTCTCCTCGCCGCAGACCAAGGTCAAGGTCACCGGTCACGCGCTGCCCGACGGCCGCGTGCTGATCGAGATCCACGACACCGGTATCGGCCTCTCCCCCGAGGACCTCGCGGCGATCAACGAGCGGCTCGCCTCGCCGCCCACCGTGGACGTCTCCGTCTCCCGCCGCATGGGCCTGTTCGTGGTCGGCCGGCTGTCCCAGCGGCACGGCATCCGCATCCAGCTGCGCCCGTCCGACTCCGGTGGTACGACCGCGCTGGTCATGCTGCCCGTGGACGTGGCCCAGGGCGGCAAGAAGCCCGCTCCGGGCAAGCCGGGCGGCCCCGGTGGCACCGGTGGCCCCGCCGCCGCGCAGGCAGCGGCGGGTGCCGCGGCGGCACGGCGGCAGGCCGGTAACGGCAACGGCGGTGCCCTCGGCGGCGCTCCGGCCGGTGGCGGTCTGCTCGGTGCCGGTCCCGCTCCGCGCGGTCAGGTCGGCGCCGGTCAGGGTCCCCGGGCCGCGCTGCCCGGCACCGGCCAGGGCGGCCGTCCCGGTGCGCCGGGCGGTGCCCGCGGTCCCCAGGGCGGTCCCGGTGCCTTCGGTGGTCCGCAGCAGGGCCGGCCGACGCCCGCGGGTGCCGGTGCGGGCGGCTTCGGCGGTCAGGCACCCGGCGCTCCGCAGGGTCTGCAGGCCGCGAACCCGGCCGGGCCGCAGCAGGACCTCTTCGGCGGTCGTGCCGCGCAGCGCCCCGGTACCCCCTCCGACCAGGACCGTCAGCCCCAGCTACCGCCGCGCGGCGGCCCGCGGGCCGAGCTGCCCGGCGGTGACCAGCCGCGTACCCCCAACTGGGGCGACACCCAGGCCCCGCTGTCGCGCGCCTCGCTGGACACCCCGCGCGGCCATGACGAGCAGGACCCGGCGCACACCGCGCGCATGCCGCGCGTCGACGACCGCCAGGGTGCGGGTTCGACCGCGGAGATACCCCGCATAGACGCACAGGGCCCCGCCGCCACGGGCGAGTTCCCGCGCCCCGACCTGAACGGCCTGGGCGGCCCCCAGAACACCGGCCAGTTCGCCCGCCCGGACAACCCGCAGCAGACGGGGCAGTTCGCGCGTCCCGACAACCCGCAGCAGACCGGCCAGTTCCCCCGCCCCGAGGCGCCGGAGCTGCCGGGCGGGTTCGACCAGGCCGGCGACCAGCAGGGCACCGGCCAGTTCGTCCGCTCCGACATCTTCGGCACGGCGGCGCCGCGCCGCGACGACCCCGCGCAGAACACGGGCCAGAACACCGGCCAGTTCGCGGCCCCGCAGGGCTTCGACGGCGGCTACGACGGCAGCTCCACCGGCCGGCACGCCCTGCCCGGGCAGCAGAACCCGGCCCAGACCGGCCAGTTCGAGCGCCCGCAGCCTGCCGCCCGGGAGGACTTCGGCGCCCCGCGCCAGCCGGCCCCACAGCAGCGTCCGGTGCACCGTGAGCCGGAGGCCCTGCCGCCGGCCAGTGGCCCGGTCGACGGCCGTACCCCGCTGTACGACACGCTGGAGACCAACTGGTTCCACGGCGGTCCGCAGCAGGCCGAGGCCGCGCCGCAGCAGCCGCAGGCGCCCGCCCCGGCCGCCCCGCAGCGCCCGGCCAACGGCAACGGCAACGGTTCCGCCACCGCTTCCTGGCGCACCTCGCCGAACGACGAGCTCGTCCGCCAGGCGGAGCGCGTCCGGCAGCCCGCGGCGGGCGGCGTCACCACCTCCGGCCTGCCGCGCCGGGTGCCCCGGGCGAACCTCGTCCCGGGCACCGCTCAGCAGCAACAGCACCAAGCCGGTCCGCAGGTCTCGCGTGCGCCTGACGACGTACGCGGCCGGCTGACCAATCTCCGTCGGGGTATCGCACAGGGTCGTCAGGCCGGCAACGGCCAGACCGGCAGCTACCCGAACCCCACTCACCAGCAGGAGCGTTAGTTGAGTCCGATGAGCCAGGCGGCACAGAACCTGAACTGGTTGATCACCAACTTCGTGGACAACACCCCCGGGGTGTCGCACACGGTGGTGGTCTCCGCCGACGGCCTTCTGCTGGCGATGTCCGAAGGTTTCCCGCGGGACCGCGCCGACCAGCTCGCCGCCGTCGCCTCCGGGTTGACCTCCCTCACGGCCGGGGCGTCCCGGATCTTCGAGGGCGGCAACGTGGCACAGACGGTCGTCGAGATGGAGCGCGGCTTCCTCTTCCTGATGTCCGTCTCGGACGGGTCGTCCCTCGCGGTCCTGGCCCACCCCGAGTGCGACATCGGTCTCGTCGGCTACGAGATGGCACTGCTCGTCGACCGCGCGGGGGCGGTACTCACCCCGGACCTGCGCGCCGAACTCCAAGGCAGTCTGCTCCACTGACCGCCCCCGGCACCACCCACCTCACCAAACCACCGTCCGGCCGCCACAATCCCCCCACCGGCCCCGTCAGACGGCTTGACTGACCGACTTGCTGTCCCGCCCGGAGGATTCATGACCCCGCCCACCGCCCATCATGATCCGTACGCGGAGCCGTACGGGGACGAGGGCGACCAGCCGCTGGTACGTCCGTACGCGATGACCGGCGGCCGGACCCGGCCGCGCTACCAGCTCGCGATCGAGGCGCTGATCAGCACCACGGCCGACCCGGCAGCGCTCATGGGTCTGCTCCCGGAGCACCAGCGCATCTGCCACCTGTGCCGGGAGGTCAAGTCGGTCGCGGAGGTCTCCGCGCTGCTGGCCATGCCGCTCGGAGTGGCCCGGATCCTGGTCGCCGACCTCGCCGAGGCCGGCCTGGTCGCCATCCATCAGCCGGGTGGCGACGAGAACAACGGCGGCGCTCCGGACGTGACGCTGCTCGAAAGGGTGCTCAGTGGACTTCGCAAGCTCTGACGGAGGGCGGGCGACCACCTCCGCGAAGATCGTGGTGGCGGGCGGTTTCGGTGTCGGCAAGACCACGTTCGTCGGCGCCGTCTCGGAGATCAACCCGCTGCGCACAGAGGCCGTGATGACGTCCGCGTCCGCGGGCATCGACGACCTCACCCACACCGGGGACAAGACGACGACCACCGTCGCCATGGACTTCGGCCGCATCACCCTGGACCAGGACCTGATCCTGTACCTGTTCGGCACCCCCGGCCAGGACCGCTTCTGGTTCATGTGGGACGACCTGGTACGCGGCGCGATCGGCGCGGTGGTGCTCGTGGACACCCGGCGCCTCGCCGACTGCTTCCCCGCGGTCGACTACTTCGAGAACAGCGGCCTGCCGTTCGTCGTCGCCCTCAACGGCTTCGACGGCCAGCAGCCCTACGCCCCCGAGGAAGTGCGGGAAGCGCTGCAGATCGGGCCGGACACGCCGATCATCACGACCGACGCCCGGCACCGGGCCGACGCGAAGAGTGCGCTGATCACGCTGGTCGAGCACGCCCTGATGGCACGCCTCAAGTAGCACACGCGTACGCACCCAAGTGCGTCGTCGGACACGGCAGTTGCCGTAAGCGGTCCGGAGCCGGCTGTGGCCTTTGACACGGTCGGCTCCGGTGTTCATAACAGTTCGGCAGAGGAATCCCCCGGTATCACCACGCGACGCGGTCGCGCAGTACCGCTGCGCTCACAAATGCCCCGCCTTTTGGCGGGGCTCGCTCTTTATGACCGTTTTATCTGGGGCTTACAAGAGCTGCGCGGCCGGGTTTCCACTGTTTGGAAGTCCCCTGGTCCACGTGCTGGAATGCCTGAACTGCCCATTAGTCAAACTCGTACTGAGTGGTTGATGACGAACCGGGCTCTGAGAGACTGCGGCACGACGTAGGTGCCGACCGCCGAGAGGTTGTTGGTCGAGTGAGGCGAAGCAAGAACGGTCCCGAGCCGTCGGCGCGGGGCAACTTCACCCCGCCGCCGCGCGCTGCGGCGCCCACCCCTGTATCCGGTGGGGAGCCGGCGGCCACTCCCGCGCCGAGCGGCGGTCGCTTCTCGCCGCGCAACTGGCGCGTGCCGACCAGACTGAACGCGATCCTGCTGATACCCGTGGCGGTCGGTCTCGTCATGGGCGGCTTCCAGGTGAAGAGCTCGATCGACACCTGGCAGCAGGCCCGGGACGCCGAGAACACCGCCCGCCTGGTACGTGCCTCACTGTCGTACGCCGACGCCCTCTACAACGAGCGGGACGTCAGCGCCGCTCCCCTGCTCAAGGGCAAGCTGGAGACCGCCAAGGACAAGGCGACCGTCACGGCGGCCCGCAACGCGACCGACAAGGCCGCCGACGCCTTCGACCAGGCCGCGCAGAACATGCCGCACAAGTCGGGCCTGGAGCGCCGGCTGAAGCTGTTCCGCCAGTCGGAGCCCTTCCTGCAGACGCTGCGCGCGGGCTCCTACACCTCCAAGTTCACCGGCGTGCAGACCGAGGAGGGCTACGTCACCGTCGCCCACCCGCTGATGGAGTTCGCCAACGAGCTGGGTCTGGGCACCGGCAACATCACCTCCTACGGCCGTACCGTCTACGCCATCTCGCTCACCAAGGCGGCGCTGTCCCTGGAACGCTCGATCGGCATGCACATGCTGGTCAAGCCGGGTCCGGACGCCCCCAACCTGGCGAGCCAGCGCGTCGCCCTGTCCTCCTACGCCTACCTGGAGGGCATCGCCGTCGAGGAGTACGTGGGCGGTGGTACCGAGGCCGACGCGGCGAAGCTGGAGTCGGAGAAGAAGAACATCCAGACCCAGGCCGCCGCGATGGTCCAGGAGGCCAAGGCCAAGGACCCGAACTACGTGGCGCCGCCGTCCGACCCCAAGGACATGATCACGGCCCTCGCCACGCTGGACTCCCCCGGCACGGCCGCGCGTCAGCAGCTCGCCCTCAAGGGCATCACCGCGCAGAACTGGTGGGCGGTCAACACCCTCAAGTTCAACGCGTACCGCCAGATCGAGTCGGACATGGCCGACAAGGCGGTGAACGAGGCCTCGGACATCGCCGACAACGCCAAGACGTCGGCGTTCATCACCGGTGGGGTCGTCGTGGTCGCCCTGCTCCTTGCCTTCATCCTGGCCGGTGCCGTGGCCCGCCAGATGAGCCGCTCCATGCGCCAGCTGCGCAACGCCGCCTTCGGCATCGCCGAGCAGCGGCTGCCGATGCTGGTCGACCAGCTCTCCCGCACCGACCCGGGCCGGGTCGACACCCGGGTCGCGCCGATCCCGATCACCACCAAGGACGAGATCGGCGAGGTCGCCCGCGCCTTCGACCAGGTCCACCGTGAGGCCGTCCGGCTCGCCGCCGAGCAGGCCCTGCTGCGGGGCAACATCAACGCGATCTTCACCAACCTCTCGCGCCGCAACCAGTCGCTGATCGAGGGCCAGCTGACCCTGATCACCGACCTGGAGAACAACGAGGCCGACCCGGACCAGCTGGAGAACCTCTTCAAGCTGGACCACCTCGCGACCCGTATGCGCCGCAACGGCGAGAACCTCCTGGTCCTCGCGGGCGAGGAGCCCGGCCGCCGCTGGGACCAGCCGGTCCCGCTGGTCGACGTCCTGCGCGCCGCCTCCTCCGAGGTGGAGCAGTACGAGCGCATCGAGCTGTCCGGCGTCCCGGAGGCCGAGATCCACGGCCGCGCGGTCACCGACCTCGTGCACCTGCTGGCGGAGCTGCTGGAGAACGCCACCACGTTCTCCTCCCCGCAGACCAAGGTCCGCGTCACCGCGACCCGTCTCCCCGACGGCCGCATCATGATCGAGATCCACGACAAGGGCATCGGTCTGACGGCCGAGGACTTCGCGGACATCAACCACAAGCTGGCCAACCCGCCGACCGTGGACGCCGCGATCTCCCAGCGCATGGGTCTGTTCGTGGTCGGCCGGCTGTCCGACCGGCACGGCATCCGCGTCCAGCTGCGCCCCTCGGGCGAGCAGGCCGGTACGACCTCCCTGGTCATGCTGCCGGACGCGATCACGCACGGCGGTGGCGGCGAGTCGCCGCTGGACCGCGAGGAGTTCACCGTCTCGCAGATCATCCCGGAGCAGCAGTTCCAGGGTGAGAGCTTCAACCAGGTGCAGCCCATGCGCACCGCCGCCGAGCTGGGCTTCGACGACAGCCGGTACACGGAGGTCCCCGACGACATCCGTGACCTGGACCCCGTCGGCCGCTCCCTGATGCGCGAGGAGCGCCGGGCGGCCCTGGAGGCCCAGACCCACGGCCAGCAGCCGGCCGAGCCGCAGCAGGAGAACGAGGCGCCCGCGCCGTCGTACGCCGACCCGCTGTTCGACGGGCAGCACACGTTCCAGGATCTGCCTCAGCAGCCGTACCAGGAGCAGGCGTACCAGGAGCCGACGTACGAGGAGGCGCAGCAGACCTCGTACGAGGAGCAGCAGCACGTCTCGTACGAGGACCAGTTCTTCGCGCCGAACGGCGGCCTGCCGCAGGACGACGGCTTCTCGGCCCCCGCGGGCGGCGGCTACCCCGATCCGGCGTACGCGGAGCCGGCCCAGCCGCACTCCTACCAGGACGACTGGCCCCAGCAGAACAGCTACACGAACGGCTATCCGGACCAGTACGCTCCGGAAACGGAATCCTCGCAGGCCGCTGACGCAAGTGAGCGGAACCGCGTAGGCTTCGACCGTCCGGGACCGGCCTCTCCCGCCGCCCACGAGCTGACCGACGCCGGGCTGCCCCGCCGCGGATCCGCCGCGAGCGGCTCCAACGGCTCGAGTGCCGCGAACGGCACGGCGCGCGTGCAGCAGGAAGCGCCGGCTCCCGCACCGGGCAATGCTCCGGGGGCGAACGGCGACAACGGCTGGCGCTCGGCCAACGACGAGCGGTGGCAGCAGGCCGCCCAGCTCCGGAAGCCCAAGGCGGGCGGGGTCACCGCATCCGGCCTGCCGCGGCGGGTACCCAAGGCCAACCTGGTCGAAGGCGCCGCCGAAACCACCCCCCAGGGGGGCCCACAGGTCTCCCGCGCCCCGGAGGACGTCCGGGGCAGGCTGAGCAACCTGCGCAGGGGCGTCCAGCGCGGACGCAGCGCAGGCAGTGAAACGAACGGCCAGGGCTTCGGTCCTGACAGCACCTACAACCAGGAGCGTTAGTGTGAGCCCGATGAGCCAGGCGGCACAGAACCTGAACTGGTTGATCACCAACTTCGTGGACAACACCCCGGGGGTGTCCCACACGGTGGTGGTCTCCGCCGACGGACTCCTTCTGGCGATGTCCGAAGGCTTCCCCCGCGACCGCGCGGACCAGCTCGCGGCCGTCGCCTCCGGTCTGACGTCTCTGACGGCAGGCGCCTCGCGCATCTTCGAGGGCGGCAGTGTGAACCAGACGGTTGTGGAGATGGAGCGGGGATTCCTCTTCATCATGTCCATCTCCGACGGTTCCTCGCTGGCCGTCCTGGCCCACCCGGAAGCGGACATCGGCCTCATCGGGTACGAGATGGCCCTTCTGGTGGACCGCGCGGGCACGGTCCTGACCCCGGATCTCCGTGCGGAGCTCCAGGGAAGCCTTCTCAACTAGTAATCGGACGGTGCGTTTACGTGTCCCGGGGCCGTAAGGTTTCGGGACGCGGCTCCACATGGATGGGTGCCCGGCACGGTCGGAGGAGGAGAGAAAGTGGCAACACCCCCAGGCGGTTCGAATCGCGGCAACTGGTCGTACGGGCCTGCCCAGGGCCAGGGCGACGGTTCGGCGAACCGGTACAACTTCCCCTCCGCCCCGAGCCACCGGCAGCCGTACGCGCCGCAGGGCCCCGGCCCCTCGCCGTACGACCAGCCGCCGGCCCCGCGGATCCAGCCGGTGCAACCGCAGCGCCGCCCCGAGCCGGCGCCCGCGAGCGCATCGAACAACCCCTTGGTGCGTCCGTACGCCATGACCGGCGGCCGGACCCGCCCGCGCTACCAGCTCGCCATCGAGGCACTGGTGCACACCACCGCCGCTCCGCACCAGATGCAGGGCCAGCTGCCCGAGCATCAGCGGATCTGCAACCTGTGCCGGGAGATCAAGTCCGTGGCCGAGATCTCGGCCCTGCTGACGATCCCCCTCGGCGTGGCCAGGATTCTCGTCGCCGACTTGGCGGAGGCGGGCCTGGTCGCCATCCATCAGCCCGGCGGCGACGAGAACGCCGGTGGCCAGCCAGACGTGACACTGCTCGAAAGGGTGCTCAGTGGACTTCGCAAGCTCTAGCGGCGGTCCTTCCCGCTCCACCACCTCCGCGAAGATCGTGGTGGCGGGCGGCTTCGGCGTGGGCAAGACCACGTTCGTCGGCGCCGTCTCGGAGATCAACCCGCTGCGCACAGAGGCCGTGATGACGTCCGCTTCGGCCGGCATCGACGACCTCACCCACACCGGGGACAAGACGACGACCACCGTCGCCATGGACTTCGGCCGCATCACCCTGGACCAGGACCTGATCCTGTACCTGTTCGGCACCCCCGGCCAGGACCGCTTCTGGTTCATGTGGGACGACCTGGTACGCGGCGCGATCGGCGCGGTGGTGCTCGTGGACACCCGGCGCCTCGCCGACTGCTTCCCGGCCGTCGACTACTTCGAGAACAGCGGCCTGCCGTTCGTGATCGCCCTCAACGGCTTCGACGGCAACCAGCCGTACAACCCCGACGAGGTCCGCGAGGCGCTGCAGATCGGGCCGGACACGCCGATCATCACGACCGACGCCCGGCACCGGGCCGACGCCAAGTCGACGCTGATCACTCTCGTGGAGCACGCTCTGATGGCTCGGCTTCGCTGAATTCGGCTACTGGGCTGCCCCTCACGGTTGTATGCCGTCTGCGGGCAGCCCTTTGGCTTGTCGCGCAGTTCCCCGCGCCCCTTCGGGCGCACGAAGAAGGGCCCCTCCATGAGGAGGGGCCCTTCTTCGTCGTACGGGCTAATGCCAGCTGTGCGGGGCGCGGAAGCCGCCCTCTCGTTCCAGGCGGCGCCAGGCGGCCTTCCTGCGGGCGCGGTGCGTCGGGGCCGACGGGGTGGCCGCCGCACGTGCCAGGAGGACGGCCGTGATGGCGGCGACCTCCTCGGGCTCGGCGTGGCCCTTCTCGACGCGGATCTCAGCGTTGTCCATGGGTGTCAGTCTCCGTGAGAGAAGTGTCCGCTGGGTTACTGCGGGGGGTTGCCGTGCTTGCGGGAGGGCAGGTCGGCGTGCTTGGACTGGAGCATCGCCAGGGACTTCACCAGGACCTCACGGGTTTCGGCGGGGTCGATGACGTCGTCGACGAGGCCGCGTTCGGCCGCGTAGTAGGGGTGCATCAGCTCGGCCTTGTACTCCTTGACCATCTTCTGACGCATGGCCTCGGGGTCCTCGGCACCGGCGATCTGGCGGCGGAAGATGACGTTCGCCGCGCCTTCCGCGCCCATCACGGCGATCTCGTTCGTCGGCCAGGCGTAGGTGAGGTCGGCGCCGATCGACTGGGAGTCCATGACGATGTAGGCACCTCCGTACGCCTTGCGCAGGATCAGCGAGATCCTCGGCACGGTCGCGTTGCAGTAGGCGTACAGCAGCTTCGCGCCGTGGCGGATGATTCCGCCGTGCTCCTGGTCGACACCGGGGAGGAACCCCGGCACGTCCAGGAAGGTGACGATCGGGATATTGAAAGCGTCACACATCTGGACAAAGCGCGCAGCTTTTTCACTCGCCTCGATGTCCAGGACGCCCGCGAGGACCTGCGGCTGGTTGGCGATGATGCCGACCACCTGGCCGTCCAGGCGGGCCAGCGCGCAGATGATGTTCCGCGCCCAGCGCTCGTGGACCTCCAGGTACTCGCCGTCGTCGACGATCTCCTCGATGACCTTGGCCATGTCGTACGGCCGGTTGCCGTCGGCCGGGACCAGGTCCAGCAGCACGTCGCTGCGACGGTCCGCCGGGTCGGACGAGTCCACCCGGGGCGGGTTCTCGCGGTTGTTCTGCGGGAGGAGCGACAGCAGGTACCGCACCTCGGCGATGCAGGTCTCCTCGTCGTCGTACGCGAAGTGGCAGACGCCGGAGGTCTCCGCGTGCACGTCCGCGCCGCCGAGCCCGTTCTGGGTGATCTCCTCGCCGGTGACCGCCTTGACCACGTCCGGACCCGTGATGAACATCTGCGAGGTCTCGCGGACCATGAACACGAAGTCCGTCAGCGCCGGCGAGTAGGCCGCGCCGCCCGCGCACGGGCCGAGCATCACGGAGATCTGCGGGATCACCCCGGACGCCTTGGTGTTGCGCTGGAAGATGCCGCCGTATCCGGCGAGGGCCGAGACGCCCTCCTGGATGCGGGCGCCCGCGCCGTCGTTCAGGGAGACCAGCGGCGCACCGGCCGCGATGGCCATGTCCATGATCTTGTGGATCTTCGTGGCATGGGCCTCGCCCAGCGCACCGCCGAAGATCCGGAAGTCATGCGCGTACACGAAGACCGTACGGCCCTCCACCGTGCCCCAGCCCGTGATCACACCGTCGGTGTACGGCTTCTTCGCCTCCAGACCGAAGCCCTGCGCACGGTGCCGGCGCAGCTGCTCCACCTCCTGGAAGGACCCCGGGTCCAGGAGCAGCTCGATCCGCTCCCGCGCCGTCAGCTTGCCCTTGGCGTGCTGCGCCTCGGTCGCCTTCTCGCTGGGGCCGGCCACGGCCTGGGCACGAATCTCGTGCAGCTCGGCGACCCGTCCGCGCGCGTCCGTCGGCTCGCCGGTCGGCTCACCCGTCGTCTCTTCCAAAACGGTCATGTAGCGACCTTACGAAGGACACCAAGGAAAGCGAGCCGTCGACTCCGTACAGTCTCCGGCGCGTTTTCCTGGTGCCAGTGAACAGAACCATCGCCGCGTGCAGCCGTTCCGACTGCATACAGGGCTTCGGCGTTGTAGAGGGGCCACAAAGACGTCACCTGAGAGCCACCTCACATACGCGGCTGGCACATGCCATCCCCGGGGTGACACGGAGCCCCGGACGGCGGTTTGCCGAAGGGGCGGCGAGGCCTCCCCACCGTACCGCCAGAAGGTCCCACGCCTGGTGACTGAAAGTCACGTACAAGTCACCCTGCGGATGATGTTGAAAACCGGACGGAATAGGCCTACGGTCGAAACCGTTGGGTTCGTTGAACGTTAAACAGAAATCTCCAGGAGGACACCATGGGCATCTTCAGCCGCAAGAACACCGTCTCTCAGGCCCCTGCCGCCGGCCCCGACCTGACCGCGCTGACCGGTGACTACACGATCGACCCGGCGCACACCACGATCGGTTTCGTGGCGCGCCACGCCATGGTCACCAACGTCAAGGGAGCCTTCCAGGACTTCACCGGCACCCTGCACCTGAACGGGGCCGACCCCGCCCAGTCCACCGCCACGCTCGACGTCACGATGGACAGCATCGACACCGGCAACGCGGACCGGGACGGTCACCTGAAATCGTCCGACTTCTTCAAGATCGACGAATTCCCGGTCATGACCTTCCGCTCGACCAAGGCGGAGGCCCTGGGCGGCGACGACTACCGCATCACCGGCGACCTCTCCCTCCTCGGCGTGACCAAGCCGATCACCATCGACCTGGAGTTCAACGGCGCCGCGCAGGACCCCTTCGGCAACGAGCGCGTCGGCTTCGAGGGCAAGGCCGAGATCCTGCGCTCCGAGTGGGGCCTGACCTGGAACGCGGCACTGGAGACCGGCGGTGTGCTCGTCTCCGACAAGATCAAGCTGAACTTCGACATCTCGGCGATCAAGCAGGCCTGAGCCTCCGGCGCCACGGCCCGAATGTGGTCAACCGGCCTTCTCCGCCTGCCTGGTGGCATGCTGCCGGGGAACCGTACGCCCGCCGGCGCGGCCGATGACGGGCAGGAGCCACCACGCCGCCGCGATGGACAGGGTCGCCCCCACGGCTATCGCGGCGAGGCGGGTCGGCAGCAAACTCACCGCGTCCTGGCCGAAGTAGCCGAGGAGCAGGGAGAGGGCCGTGGTCACTCCGGCCGCCCAGTAGGCGTAGTTGAGCGGGCGGAGCCACAAGGACACGGCGAGGATCACGAACATCACCGCCACCGACGCCCTGCCGGTGATGCCCGCGGCCGCCACCCCGGTGGCCAGGAGCGTGCCCGCGGTCGCGCCGACGAAGCGCTCGATCCCCTTGCGCAGTACGTCTTTCCGGCCGCGGTTGCCGCTCGCCGCGACGTACACCGTGAGCACCGCCCACGGCCAGTGGTCGTCAAAGAGGAGCCGGCCGAACAGGAACGCCGCGGCCACGGCCACCGCCATCTGCACGGCCATGCGTGTGCTGGGACGCGGGCGGAGACGGGAGACCCCGCGGGGCGCGGACCGCTCGGGATCCGGGCGCCAGGGGCCGTACCGGTCGCCGAGGCCCTGGACCAGCCAGACGCAGAGGCAGGCCAGGACACTGATCACCGCTGCCCAGAACCAGCTGACCAGCCCGCTCTCGGCCGCGGGCGGCAGCGCCGGGCCCGGGACGACCAGCAGCGCCACGAACGGCAGCGTCAGCAGCGTGCCCGCTCTGGTCGCCGTGGGGCCATAGCGGCGCATCCAGATGCACAGGGAGACACCCCCCGTGAACACGGCGGCGCCCACAGCGTATTGATGCATGATCAGGCGGCCCAGGAACTGGGCACCCGCGGCCGTGGCGGGCAGCAGCACCAGTGCCGCCAGCCTCCGGCGCGTGGGCGCGGTGCGCTGGGTCGAGGACAGGGTGAGGGTCAGGGCGACCGCGAGAACGAGCACGTCCGTGTGGAGCCCGGCCGCGCCCTCCAGCCACAGGGCGACTGTCCAGCACAGCAGGACCGCGGTCATCGTCAGCAGAGATTCGTACGCGTTGCGTATGAGTTTTGTGCGCACTCGGCGACTCTACAGCGGGCTACTCCCGAGAAGTAGTAAGTATGCGCGTACGATCTCCTCCATGGATCATCTCTCCGAAGCCGCCCGGTTCCGCAGCGCCGTCGTCCGGCTCAACCGGCGTCTGCGGCAGGAGCGCGGGGACGGGAGTCTCAGCCCCAACCAGCTCGTCGTGCTCGGATATCTGCACCGGCACGGGCCGTCGACGCCCGGTTGGATCGCCGCGGAGGAGCGGCAGCGGCCGCAGTCGCTCACCCGGGTCTACGCGGAACTGGAGTCCGAGGGGCTGATCGAGCGGGAGCGGGGCACGGACGACCGGCGGCAGTCCGTGCTCTCGCTCACCACGTCCGGGCGGCAGGCCCTGGAGCGGGACATGGCCGAGCGGGACGCCTGGCTCGCCGGGGCGCTCGGGACGCTCGGCGAGACGGAACGCGGGGTGCTGGCGCTGGCGGCCGGGCTGATGGAGCGGCTGGGGTCCCTGGACGGGGACGGGGACGGCGAGGGCGGCCACCGCTGACGGATCGGCAGGTCCGCCGTTCAGAAGCCCCCGCCGAAGTCGCCCCCGCCGCCGTCCGAACCGCCGAAGTCTCCGCCGTCCCCGAATCCGCCTCCGAAGTCACCGGCGTCGAAATCCGTGCCGGAGACGTCGCCGCCCTCGTAACCGCCCCCGAAGTCATCGCCGTAGCCGGGGCCGAAGTCGCCGTAGCCGGTGCCGTAGTCGGCCGCGTAGGACGGGGTGGCCATCATGCTGCCCAGGAGGGTGCCGACGAGCAGGCCGGGCAGGATGCCGCCGCCGAAGTAGCCGCCCGCCCAGGGGCCGTAGGCGGGGCCCGCGTCCCAGTAGGGGCGGCGGCCGTGGTCCGTGTCGAC
The DNA here is from genome assembly GCF_053596375.1 of Streptomyces sp. NPDC001709. Classification (NCBI taxonomy): domain Bacteria; kingdom Bacillati; phylum Actinomycetota; class Actinomycetes; order Kitasatosporales; family Streptomycetaceae; genus Streptomyces; species Streptomyces sp. NPDC001709. The sequence continues at coordinate 95,541 of NZ_JBSFGB010000014.1, forward strand.
CTCGCGCATCACCGGGTCGCGGCCGTCGGCCAGCCGGGTGGCGTCGGCCGCGCAGACGGGGACCTGGCGCGGGGCGCCGCCGGGCGGCGTCCAGGTGGCGTCGCTCACCGAGGGGCCGTGGCGCGGGTCGAAGAAGCAGGGCGGGCGGCGCTCGGGCAGGGGGCGGCCCTCGCGGCGGGCGGCCAGGCGGGCCAGCGAGAAGCGGCCGTCCTCCAGGGCTTCCGTGACCGCGCGCACGTCCTCCGGGCGGCTCGCCCGCGCCATGCGCTGTTTGGCGGTGTCGTAGGCGTCGAGGGCGTGTTCGTAGTCGGCGCGCATCGCGTCGTCGGCGCCGGGTTCGGCCGGCTGGAAGTCCAGGCGGTCCAGTTCCTCGCCGAAGGCGGTGATGTCCTCGTCCACGACCACCCGCAGCCGGTCCAGGGCGGCCCGCTGTTCCTCGGCGTGCCGACGGCGGTTGCGGCGCACCAGTGCGTAGGTGCCCGCTCCACCGGCCACCACGACCGCACCGGCCACGATCAGCGCCGTGCCGAAGGACCCTGTGCCCGCGCCCGAGGAGCCGCCCCAGCTCTTCGGCGCGTGCCCGCCCATGTTGGCCAGGGCGCGGTCGGTGAAGTCGGTGAGCTGGGCCTTCGCCGACTCGCCCTGGACGCTCGTCACCAGGTTCTGCCGGGCCGTCGCCGACATGACGGAGGAGTCGGCGCGGGCGTCGAAGCGGTCGCCGAGGCGGATGCCGTACAGGCCGGTGACGCCGGTGGCCGCGCGCAGGCCGGAGAAGAGGTGCGCGGTCGGGTAGCCGGCCGGGAGCACCGCGATGAACAGCGGTTTGTTCGCGTCCTTGATGCGTTTCGCGAGCGCGTCGGCCTCCGCCTTCGGCAGCTGGGCCGAGGCGGCCGGGTCGACGTAGACCGGGCTCTTGCGCAGGGCCTGGGCGATGGTGGAGATGCTCGTGTCCGCACTCGCCGAGGGCGCGAACATGGTCGCGAGGGCCAGGGCGAGGGCGGCCAGCAGCAGGGCCGGGAGGCTTCGGGTCCGCAGGACGGCCTTCATGCTTCGAAGCTACCCGAAGCCTCCCATAACCGGACAACAGACGAGGTCTACGCGGCCCGGTACGCCTGCGTCAGCTTCTCCACCGCCTTTCCGTACCGGCCGGTCAGCAGCAGGTGGTCGGCGTCGGCGAAGGGCTTGGCCACCGCCTGTGTCATCCGGTCACCGATCTTCTGCTGGACCAGCAGCCGCGCCGTGGCCACCAGCGCGCGGCCCGTCCGGGCGTCACCCTTGCGCTCGGCCGCCGTCGCCGCCGCTCCCAGCGCCTTCAGGGTGGCCGTACCGCCCCCGGGCACGCCGGTGAGCGTGGTCAGGCCCCAGCCGTACGGGAACTGGGGGTCGTACGACGTGTCGCCGACGTTGATCGGGAGCTGGGACTCGGACTTCGGCCAGGTGACGGGGAGCTGTCCGGTGAAGGGGCGCGTGCCGTAGAGGACGTCGGCGACGCCCTCGCCCTCGGTGCCGGGCAGCCAGGAGGCCACCAGCGCGTCGATCCTGCCGAGCCGGTCGCCGATGAGCTGCGGTCGGCCGGAGACGATCAGCACCGCGCACTTCATGGCCGCGCACACCTTGTCCACGGCCGCCTGGTCGGCCGCCGACAGCTGGAGGCTGTGACCGTTGCCGACGTCGCCGACGCCCTCGGCGTACGGGGTCTCGCCGACGACGACCACGCCGACGTCGTAGCCGGCGGTCGGCGCGGAGGCGTCCTTGGAGTAGGTGACGTCTCCCCCGGCGTCCCGCATGCCCTGGAGGATGGTCGTGCCCCGGGTGTGGGTGCCGGACGCGCCCTGCCAGGTGATGGTCCAGCCGCCGGTCTGGTTGCCGAGGTCGTCGGCGTTGGACCCGGCGACGTACACCTTCTCGCTCTTCTTCAGCGGCAGCAGCCCGCCGCTGTTCTTCAGCAGCACCTGCGACTCGGCCGCCGCCTTGCGGGCGACCGCCCGGTGCGCCGGGGAGCCGATGGCGGCGGCGCCGCTGGTGTCGGCGTACGGGTGCTCGAACAGCCCCAGCCTGAACTTCTGGGTGAGGATGCGGGAGACGGCGTCGTCGACCCGCTTCTCGCTGATCCGTCCCGCCTTCACCTCGTCGGCGAGCGTGCCGCTGAAGTCCTTGTAGCCGTACGGGACCATCATCATGTCGACGCCCGCGTTCACCGCCGTGCGGACGTGGGTGGCGTAGTCGCCGGGGAGCTGGTCGATGGCGTTCCAGTCGCTGATGACGAAGCCGCCGAAGCCCATCCGGTCCTTGAGCACGCCGTTGATCATGTCGCCGCGGGCGTGCATCTTCACCGCGCCCTTGCCGTCGCCGACGATGTCGAGGGAGGAGTACGACGGCATGACGGTGCCGATGCCCCGCTCGACGGCGGTCCTGTACGGCGCCAGGTGGATGTCCTCCAGCTGCCGCCGGGTGACCGTGGTGACGCCCTGGTCGGTCGTGTAGGTGCCGGTGGTGGAGGAGCCGTAGGCGGTGCCTCCGTCGCCGGCGAAGTGCTTGGCGGTGGCGAGCACCTTGTCGTTCCGGCTCAGGTCACGGCCGTCGGCCCGGCCCTGGAGGCCCTGGATCATGGTCTCCATGGACTGCACGAGAGCGGGGTCCTCGCCGAAGGACTCGTAGGAGCGGCCCCAGCGTTCGTCGCGGCTCACGCACAGGCAGGGCGCGAAGTCCCAGGGAGTGCCGGTGGCGCGGACCTCCGCGGCCGTCACCGAGCCGGTTCGGTAGGCGAGTTGAGGGTCTCTGCTCGCACCGATGCCGATGTTGTGCGGCATGATCGTGGCGCCGTTCAGGTTGTTGTGCCCGTGGACCGCGTCGACGCCGTAGACCAGCGGGACCTGGAAGCGGGTCGCCTGTGTGCGCAGCTGGAAGCCGTCGATCATCCTGGCCCACGCCTCGGGGGTGTTGGGCGTGGGCGTGGAGCCGCCGCCGGACAGGAGCGAGCCGAGGGCGTACGTCGCGATGTCACCCCCGGTCCCCACGGCCCCGCGCTCGGCCTGGGTCATCTGCCCGGCCTTCTCCGCCAGGGACATGCGGGACAGCAGGTCCGCGACGCGCTTCTTGACCGGCAACTTGGCGTCCAGGTACGGCAGTCCGTGCGCGTCGATGACGATCTGCGGGGTCTCGGCGGGGGCCTTGGCGCCGGTGACCGTGAGCTTGAGCGGGATGGTCCGGGCGGGTGCGGCGCCCTTGCTCTTGCGCGTGGGCACCTCGATGGTCCTGGCCGTGCCCGAGGCGGTGCCGGCCGGGAAGGTGAGGGTGCCGGAGACCGGGGTGTAGTCCCGGCCGGCGGTGGCGGTGCCGCCGTCCGTCGCGTACGTGACCGTCACCGGGTCGTCGACGGGCCGGTCGCCGGTCGTGGCCAGGGTGACCTCGACCTTGGCGGTGCCGCCTTCCTTGACGGGGTAGACGGGCGCGTCGGTGGCGACGGAGGCGCGCAGTGATGGGTCGGCCTTTCCGTACAACTCCACGTCGTCCATGGCGAAGTCGCCCTTGGTGCCGGCCGGGAGCGTGACGGCGTACCCCCACATCCGGGTGAGGCCCAGGACGTGGTCGATGCCGCCGACGGGCTGGTAGTCGGTGCGGTAGGCGAAGTCGGTGAAGGGGATCTCGATCTGTTTCCAGCCGGTGAAGTCGTCGGTGAAGGAGGTCGTCCAGAGCTCCGAGGCCTCGCCGTTCGCGCCGCCGTCCTTGATCTCGAAGGCGATCTTGCGGCCGTTGTTCCGGCCCTCCCACCAGAAGCGGATGCCCCGGTGGGCGGACCAGTCGTGGGCGGGCCGGTCGGCGGCGAAGTCGTGGGTGAAGCCGCCGTAGCCGCTGATGTCGTAGGTGCCGGTGAGGACCTTGGCGCCCTCGGGGGCGTCGGCGCGGTCGGCCAGGTGGAGAGTGGGCGGGTCGTCGGCGTCGCTCCCCCAGGTGAAGATGCCGTCGGCGGGCTGGGAGGCGAAGGGGACCTCGCCCTCGAAGCGGTCGACGGGGACCGGGGCGGGGTCGTCGGCGGCGTGGGCTGCGGCGGACAGGGGCAACAGGGCGGCGAGCAAGGCCCCGGAGACGAGCAGGGCGGTTCTCGGCATAGACCTTCCCTCGACTCTCATGGTTCACTCATGGCTTAGCTCACGTCGTGAGTTAACTCACGCCTCGCCAAACCGTCAAGACGGCACGTCAGTTGTGCCGCTCATCTTGGATACCCGCCCGGTCGACCCGAGAGGAAGGGCGACGCACCATGAGGAGAACCCGGAAAACCCCCCGCGCGGTCCGGCTGCTGCTGGCCGGGCTGCTCTCCGCCGCCGGCTTCACCGCCGCCGTACCCCCCGCGCACGCGGCCGGTGAGCAGGTCACGGCCTGGCTCACCACCACCGACGACTCCGCGGGCCGGCATGTCGTGCGCGGGCTCCAGGCCCAGACGCCGTTCGCGTTCCAGTCCGGCACCGGCGGCAGCGGCACGAACATCACCGTGGACGAGAACACCCGGTACCAGACCTTCACCGGCGGCGGCGCGTCCTTCACGGACACGGCGGCCTGGCTGATGAACAGCAGCGGGGCGCTGTCCCAGTCCACCCGGGACGCGACCATGCGCAAGCTGTTCTCACCGACGGACGGCATCGGGCTGTCGTTCCTGCGCAACCCGATGGGCGCCTCGGACCTCGCGCGGTACGGCTACACGTACGACGACGTGCCGTCCGGGCAGACGGACCCGTCTGTGGCGAAGTTCTCGATCGCGCACGACCTGGCCGACGTCGCGCCGCTCACGAAGCAGGCGCTCCAGCTGAATCCGGCGTTGACGGTGATGGCCTCCCCCTGGACCGCCCCGGCCTGGATGAAGGACAGCGGCTCACTCGACGGCGGCTGGCTGAAGGCCGAGGACTACGGGGCGTACGCCGCGTACTTCGTGAAGTACCTCCAGGCGTACAGGGACCAGGGGATCAACGTCTCGTACGTCACCCCGCAGAACGAGCCGACCTGTTGTTCCGGCTATCCGTCGATGAGCTGGAACGCCTCCGGCATCCAGTATTTCCTCAAGAACGACCTGCTGCCGCAGCTGCGGTCGGCGGGCCTGAGCACCAAGGTCCTGGCCCACGACTGGAACTGGGACACGTACGACTCCTATGCGGCCCAGAGCGTCGACGACCCGGCGATCCGCAACCACCCCAACTTCGGCGGGATCGCCTGGCACGGCTACGGCGGTGACGTCACCAAGCAGACCACCGTGCACAACCAGTACCCCTCGCTGGACGCCTTCGGCACCGAGCACTCCGGCGGCACCTGGATCACCGACCAGCAGCGCGAAGACATGTCCAACATCATCGACTACACCCGCAACTGGGCGAAGTCGGTGACCAAGTGGTCGCTGGCCGTGGACCAGAACGGCGGTCCTCACAACGGGGGTTGCGGCACCTGCACCGGGCTGGTCACGGTGCACAACGGGGACGGCGCGAGCGGCACCGTGGACTACACCGTCGAGTACTACGACATGGGTCACCTGACCAAGTTCGTCCGGCCGGGCGCCCAGCGGATCGCCTCGACGGCGTCCACCGCCGTGCCGAACGTGGCCTGGCGCAACCCGGACGGCAGCAAGGCGCTCATCGCGTACAACGACTCGACCTCGGCTCAGACGGTGACCATCAACTGGGGCTCCCAGCACGCCACTTACTCGCTGCCCGGCAAGACCTCGGCCACCTTCACCTGGTCCGGCACCCAGTCCGGCGGCAGTACGCGGACCGGGTCCTTCGTCGGCCTGGCCGGCAAGTGCCTCGACGTGGCGGGCGGTTCGAGCGCCAACGGTACGGCGGTGCAGCTCTACGACTGCAACGGCTCCTCGGCCCAGCAGTGGACGGTGACGGCCGACGGGTCGGTCCGGGCGCTGGGCAAGTGCCTGGACGTGACGTCGGGGTCGACGGCGGACGGCGCGAAGGTGCAGTTGTACGACTGCAACGGCACCGGTGCGCAGCAGTGGTCGTACAACGCCTCCACCGGTGATGTCGTCAACACGGCCGCCGACAAGTGCCTCGACGTGACGGACAACTCGTCGGCGAACGGGGCGCGGGCACAGATCTGGTCCTGCACGGGCGCGGCCAACCAGAAGTGGCACCTGCGGTAACGCCCCGCACCGGGGGCTTCGCCACTCCTTCAGTCCTCGCTCGGCCAGTCCCAGCCGAGCTGCAGGAACATTCCGAGACGGTCACTCACCGCACGGATCTCGGCGATCCTGCCTGCGCGCACGGTGAAGATCCAGATCTGTTCGACGTCACAACGTCGGCCGGTCGGCTCGGGCATCCGGGCGTGATACCCGGTGTGGACGCCGCGCACCCGAAGCCGCGCCACGACCTCGTCACCCTCGGCGATGAGCTGCTCCACGCGGAAGCCGTCGTCCGGATGCTCGGCACTGAATGCGGCGAGCTGCTGCCGGAAGCCCTCTATCGCGGCGCCCGGCGCTTCCTCCTCCCCGAAAATGATCTTGTTGTGGTCGATCACATCCGGCGCGAGGTGGCGCACCCAGTCCTGGCTCGAGCGGTCGTTGAGCGCGGCGATGAAGTCGAGGACGACCTGCTTGGTGCCGAAGGCGGTGACGGAGGCGGTGACGGAGGACATCTCTGCTCCTGTGGCGTCGGGAAGCGTTCCGGATTCTTACGATGTAAGTTTCGCTGGGATCGATTGTTGCCTTACCTTGTAAGAAAGTCAATTGCTCGGGGGTGCAGCGGAAGGACGAGGCATGACGGCCGAGAAGCCGGGTCCACGGCGCCGCCGTGGCGAGCGCGTAGGACTGAGCCGGCAGCGAATCCTCGACGCGGCACTGGACCTGGTGGACCGCAGGGGGCTCAAGGCCCTGACCATGCGTTCACTCGGCGAGCAGCTCGATGTCGAGGCGATGACGCTCTATCACTACGTCCCGAACAAGGACGCCTTGCTCGACGGACTGGTGGAGCAGGTGTTCAAAGCCGCCGCACCGGCGATGGACGGATCCTCCGACTGGCAGGCGGCGCTGCGCGCGTACGCGAAGGCCCTGCGCGAGGGTCTGCTGCGGCACCCGGCCATCCTCCCGCTCGTCTCCTCCCGCCCCGCGGTCACCCCGGCGACGCTCGACGACATCGAGGCCTGCCTGCGCATGCTGACGGACAACGGATTTCCACTCGGCCGTGCGTTGCACGCCCTCAACGCGCTGTCGGTGTTCGCGATCGGGCACGCCGTCATGGAGGCACAGCTCGTCGTGGACGCGCACGAGCCGGGGGGCACGGGCCGACTGGCCGAGTTGGGGGCGGAGCGGTATCCGCTCATCACCAGGGCCGCGCGCGACGGAGCGGGCGTGGACGACGAGGAGCGCTTCGCCCTCGCCGTCGACGCGATGCTGATCGGGTTCGACGAACTACGCACCAGCTGAACCGCAGAAGTGTGTCGCCGTGCTGCGTTTCGGAGCCGACCGGCACATCGTAGGGGTATGACCACACCGCAGGATCTGTTTCTCGTCAGCCTCGACGTGCCCGGCGATCACCCCGTCGAGCAGGGCGATCTGTCGCTGGCACTCGCGGGGGCCGAGCTGATCGACCTCCTCGGCGCGCGGGCGCTCACCCTGGACGGTGAGCGCATCGTGCCCGGTGCCGTGCTGACCACGGGTGACCGGATGCTGGACGAGGCCGGGGCGGCGCTCCGGCGCGAGGAGCCGTACGAGACGGTCGAGGACTGGCTGTGGCGCCGGGGTGAGGGGCTGGCCACGGCCTATCGCGACGTCCTGGACTCGGCGGGGCAGCTCTCCGGGAAGCGGCACCGCTGGCCCCACCGGGCCGGCCAGGCAGCGGCGGCCGACACCCCGGCCCGCCGGCACGCCGCCGACCGCTGGTGGTCCCGTGAGCCGGTCCTCTCCTCGCTCGCCGCCACCCTGGGCATCCAGGGCGAACGCCCGCCCGAGGAGGAACCCGGCGAGGATGCGGTCGTCACCGTCCTGGTGGCGGTCGGCGACGCGGTGACCGAACTGGAGGCCGTGCGGGAGCGGCGGCGCATCGAGAACGTGGCCTTCGACAACATCTGGCGAGCGCCGTGACGCTCCGCCAGCGGGTGCCCCGCCCGTTCGGGGCGCCCTACTCCGCCGGCTGCACTCCCGCCCGCAGCAGCCCGTACGTGTACGCATCCTCCAGCGCCTGCCACGACGCGGCGATCACGTTGTCCGCCACACCGACCGTGGACCACTCGCCGGAGCCGTCGGAGGTGGAGATCAGCACGCGGGTGGTGGACGACGTGCCGTGCTTGCCCTCCAGGATGCGGACCTTGTAGTCGACCAGGTCCAGCTTGGCGAGCTGCGGGTAGATCTTCTCCAGGGCCACGCGCAGTGCGCGGTCGAGGGCGTTGACCGGGCCGTTGCCCTCCGCCGTGGCGACGATCCGCTCGCTCTTGGCCCACAGCTTCACCGTGGCCTCGTTGGCGTGGGTGCCGTCGGGGCGGTCCTCGACGATGGCCCGCCAGGACTCCACCTCGAAGTACTTCAGCGGGCGGCCCTCGACCTCGGCCCTCAGCAACAGCTCGAAGCTCGCGTCCGCCGCCTCGTAGGTGTAGCCCTTGAGCTCGCGCTCCTTCACCCGCTCGACCACCCGGCCGACCAGTTCCCGGTCGCCGCCCAGGTCGATGCCGAGCTCCTTGCCCTTCAGCTCGATCGAGGCGCGGCCCGCCATGTCGGAGACCAGCATGCGCATGGTGTTGCCGACCAGCTCGGGGTCGATGTGCTGGTACAGGTCCGGGTCGACCTTGATCGCGGAGGCGTGCAGGCCCGCCTTGTGCGCGAAGGCCGAGACGCCCACGTACGGCTGGTGCGTCGACGGAGTCAGATTGACGACCTCGGCGATGGCGTGCGAGATCCGGGTCGTCTCGCGCAGCTTGCCCTCGGGCAGCACCTTCTTGCCGTACTTCAGCTCCAGGGCCGCGACCACCGGGAAGAGGTTGGCGTTGCCGACGCGCTCGCCGTAGCCGTTGGCGGTGCACTGCACGTGGGTGGCGCCCGCGTCGACGGCGGCGAGCGTGTTGGCGACCGCGCAGCCGGTGTCGTCCTGGGCGTGGATGCCGAGCCGGGCGCCGGTGTCGGCGAGGACCGTGGCGACGACCGCGTGGATCTGGGCGGGGAGCATGCCGCCGTTGGTGTCGCAGAGGATGACGACGTCGGCGCCCGCCTCCGACGCCGTACGGACGACCGCCTTGGCGTACTCGGGGTTGGCGCGGTAGCCGTCGAAGAAGTGCTCGCAGTCCACGAAGACGCGGCGGCCCTGCTCGCGCAGGTACGACACCGTGTCGCGGACCATCTCCAGGTTCTCGTCCAGCGTGGTGCGCAGCGCCAGCTCCACATGCCGGTCGTGCGACTTGGCGACCAGGGTGATCACCGGGGCGCCGGAGGCGAGGAGCGCCTTGACCTGCGGGTCCTCGGCGGCTTTCGCACCCGCCCGGCGGGTGGCGCCGAAGGCGACCAGCCGGGCGTGCCTGAAGTCGATCTCCGCCTGCGCGCGGGCGAAGAACTCGGTGTCACGGGGGTTCGCGCCGGGCCAGCCGCCCTCGATGAAGCCGACGCCGAAGTCGTCCAGGTGCCGTGCGATGGCGAGCTTGTCCGCGACGGTGAGGTTGATGCCCTCGCGCTGCGCGCCGTCGCGCAGCGTGGTGTCGAAGACGTGGAACGAGTCGTCGAGCTCGCTGGTTGCCGTCTCGGTCATGGTCTCAAGGCTCCTGTTGTGGATCTTCGGTCTTACCGGAATGACCGGCTCCACCGTCCCCCCAATGGTCCCTCGCGCACCGCTCCCGGCTGAAGGTGGGCCGGAAAACGAAAAAACCCCTCGCGGGTGCGAGAGGTCTGCGCGCGGGTCGAGGACGACGGTGGCCACCCGCACCTGGTCGTACGAGGTGGTCACTGCGGACCGGCGCGCCTGCTGCCAATAATCATGGCGAACGAGAGCACGGGGGCAGTCTGGCACAGCCCCGCCCCCGGCTCACGGACCGTCTCAGGATGCGGGCGTCAGACTGGAATCCGTACGGTCCCTCCCCCGGGCGAGGTCCAGGTCCTTCGTCTCCCGCATGCCGACGTAGACCACGAGGGACACGGCGGCGCAGCCCGCCACGTACCAGTAGAAGCCGGACTCGATCCCGGCCTTCTTGAACCACAGGGCGATGTATTCCGCGGTGCCGCCGAAGAGGGCGTTGCCGATGGCGTACGGCAGGGCCACACCGAGGGCGCGCACCCCGGTCGGGAACAGCTCCGCCTTCACACAGGCGTTGATCGAGGTGTAGCCGGTGACGACGACCAGCGCGAGCAGGGCGAGCCCGAGGGCCGTCCAGTAGCCGTCCGCGTGCTTGAGCAGAGTCATGATCGGCACGGTGAGGAGGGTGGAGCCGACCGCGAAGGTGATCAGCAGCGGGCGGCGGCCGATGCGGTCGGAGAGGGCGCCGGCGAGCGGCTGGAGCGCGGCGAAGACGATCAGCGCGGTGAAGGAGACGAGCGTCGCCGTCTCCTTGGACAGGCCCGCCGAGTTGGAGAGGTACTTGGTCAGATAGGTGGTGTACGTGTAGTACGCGACCGTGCCGCCCATGGTGAGGGCGACGACCAGGAACGCCTCCCGCCGGTGCCGCCACAGCGCGCGCAGGGTGCCGCGCTCCTCGGAGTGGGAGGAGTCCTCCTCGTACACCTCGGTCTCCAGCATGCTGCGCCGCAGATAGAAGATGACGGCGGCGCCGAGTGCGCCGACGACGAACGGGATGCGCCAGCCGTAGCTGTGCAGCGCGCTGTCGGACAGGGTGCGCTGGAGGATGATCTGAAGCCCGAGGCCGACGATCTGGCCGGCGGTCATGGACACGTACTGGAAGCTGGAGGCGAACCCGCGCCTCTTCGGGTCCGAGGCCTCCGTCAGATAGGTGGCGCTGGCCGCGTACTCGCCGCCGACCGACAGTCCTTGCAGCAGGCGGGCGACGAGCAGCACGAGCGCCCCGCCGTAGCCGGCGACCGCGTAGGTCGGGGCGACGGCGATGAGGACCGCCGACGCGGACATCAGCGTCACGGTCAGTGTCAGCGCCGCCTTACGGCCCTTGCGGTCGCCGACGCGGCCCAGCAGCCAGCCGCCCACGGGGCGCATGAAGAATCCGACGGCGAAGATGCCGGCGGTGTTCATGAGCTGGGCGGTGGGGTTGCCGCTCGGGAAGAACGCGCCGGCGAAGTAGGTGGCGAAGCTCGCGTACACGAACCAGTCGAACCACTCGACCATGTTCCCCGCCGAACCGACCCAGATCTTCTTCCAGTGTTGTCGTCCCATGCGGCGTAACCTGCCCGGCGGCGGAGTGAACGATTCCTGACTAAGGAACCACAAGCGCGTCCTCGATGAACTCCCGGACATGCGAGAGGACTTGGTCCCTGTCGGTACCGCGCAACCCGATGGCGACGTGGATGGAGAACCCGTCCAGCAGCGCGCGCAGCCTCGCCGCGAAACGGTCCGCGTCCACCCGGCGGAACTCCCCCCGCGAGACCCCCTCGGCGATCAGCGCGACCAGGTCGCGGTGCCACGCCCCCTCGATCGCGGACTGCCGGGCACGTGCGTCGTCGTCCGCGTTCTGCGAGCGGTTCCAGACCTCCAGCCACAGCGTCCAGTGCGGATCCCGGTGGCCGTCCGGGACGTACAGGTCGACGTACGCCGACAGCCGCTCGTGTGCCGTGCCGGGACGGGTCAGCAGCCGGCCCCGCTCCGCGCCGAGCCGGCCCTCGCTCCACTCCAGGGTCTGCAGCAGCAGCTCGTCCTTGGAGCGGAAGTAGTAGAGGAGATGGCCGCTGCTCATCCCCACCTCGCGGCCGAGCGCCGCCATGGTCAGCTTCTCCAGACCGCGCTCGGCGATCATGTCCATGGCGGCGGCGAGGACCTCCTCGCGCGGCGGCGCGTTCTTCCGCGCCCGTGCCGCACCGGCCATCCGAGTCTCCTACATGTTCATGCCTTGGGCTGCTGCTGGGTGATGCAGTGGATGCCGCCCCCACCCGCAAAGATCGTACGCGCGTCCACCAGGGTCACCGTCCGCTCCGGGAAGAGGCGGCGGAAGATCCCGGCGGCGATCTCGTCGCGCGGGTCGTCGAAGCCGCACAGCACCAGGCCGCCGTTGCAGATGTAGTGGTTGATGTAGGAGTAGTCGGCCCAGTGGCCGTCGGCCTCCAGGACGGTGGGCGCGGGCACCTCGACGACCTCCAGCCTGCGGCCCCGGGCGTCGGTCGCCGACTTCAGGATGCCGATGACCTCCTTGGTGACCTCGTGGTCGGGGTGGGCCGGGTCCGGCTGGGAGTGCGCCACCACGACGCCCGGCCGGGCGAAGGCGGCGACGATGTCCACGTGGCCGAGGGTGCCGAAGCCGTACGGGGGGTAGTCGCCGGTGAGGCCCCGCGGCAGCCAGATCGCCTTGCTGGTGCCGAGGTGGGCGTGGATCTCGGCCTCGACCTCCGCCTTCGACCAGTGCGGGTTGCGCTCGGGGCCGAGCTGCACGGTCTCGGTGAGCAGCACGGTGCCCTCGCCGTCGACGTGGATCGCGCCGCCCTCGTTGACCAGCTTCGAGGCGTACGTCTTCGCGCCCGCGAGGTCGCAGACATAGGCGGCGATCTTGGAGTCGTGCTCCCAGCGGGCCCAGTCCTGGGCGCCCCAGCCGTTGAACGTCCAGTCCACGGCGGCCAGTTCACCCTTGCCGTTGGTGAGAAAGGTCGGGCCGATGTCCCGCATCCAGGCGTCGTCCAGCTCGCGCTCGACGGTGTCGATGCCGTCGCCGAGCAGCGCCCGCGCCTCGGCCGACTGGCCGGGGCCGCAGACCACGGTCACCGGCTCGAAGCGATGGATGGCGCGGGCCACCCTCGCCCACGCGACCCGGGAGGCGGCGAGGTCCTCGGGGTCCTCGAAGGTGGGGTTGGGGCCCGGCCACGCCATCCAGGTGCGCTCGTGCGGGGTCCACTCGGCGGGCATACGGAAGCCGTCGGCGGCGGGGGTCGTCATGGGAATTCCCGGGTCCTTGCGTCAGGGGGTCAGAGGAAGTAGAGGCGGTTGAGGGAGACGGAGTCGGCGGGCTCGGAGCGCAGCGGATCGCCGTCGAGGGTGACCAGACCGGTGTGCTGGTCGACGTCGACCGCGCCGATACGGGCGTTCAGCCGCAGGTCGGCCGGGCCGATCCCCCGGGTGCCGCGCACGGCGACCCGGCGACGGCGGGTGGGCATCGAGTCGCCCCCCTGGTCGACGGCGGCCCGGGCGACGAACGCGACCGAGATGTCGGCGGCGGTGGCGCCGTACGAGCCGAACTGCGGGCCCAGGACGAGCGGTTCACAGGTGTCGGTGGCCGCGTTGGGATCGCCGACCACGCCGTACGCCGGGAAGCCGGACTTCAACACGAGCTGCGGTTTGGCGCCGAAGTACTCCGGGCGCCACAGCACGATGTCCGCGAGCTTGCCGGCCTCGATGGAGCCGACCTCGTGCGAAAGGCCGTGCGCGATGGCCGGGTTGATCGTCAGCTTGGCCATGTAGCGCAGGACGCGGGCGTTGTCGTCGCCCTCGCCGTCGCCCGCCAGGGGGCCCAGTTCGGCCTTCATCTTGCCGGCCATGGCGAAGGTACGGCGGACCGTCTCACCGGCGCGGCCCATGCCCTGGGCGTCGGAGGAGGTGATGCCGATCGCGCCCAGGTCGTGCAGCACGTCCTCGGCGCCCATCGTGCCGGCGCGGATGCGGTCGCGGGCCATGGCGGCGTCGCCGGGCAGGTCGGGCTTGAGGTCGTGGACGGAGACGATCATGCCGTAGTGCTCGGCGACCGCGTCCCGGCCGAAGGGCAGGGTGGGATTGGTGGAGGAGCCGATGACGTTCGGGACGCCGGCCATCTTCAGCACGTTGGGCACGTGTCCGCCGCCGCAGCCCTCGATGTGGAAGGCGTGGATCGTCCGGCCCTCCAGCACCTTGAGGGTGTCCTCGACCGACAGGCACTCGTTCAGGCCGTCGCTGTGCAGGGCGACTTGCACGTCGTGTTCTTCGGCGACGCGCAACGCCGTGTCCAGCGCGCGGGTGTGGGCGCCCATGTCCTCGTGCACCTTGAAGCCGGACGCGCCGCCCTCGGCCAGCGCCTCGATCAGGGGCGCGTCGTGGGACGACGAACCCCGGCCCAGGAAGCCGATGTTGACCGGCCAGGCGTCGAAGGCGTTGAAGGCGTGGCGCAGCGCCCAGGGGGAGTTGACGCCGACGCCCCACACCGGGCCGAACTCCTGCCCGATGATCGTGGTCACGCCGGAGGCGAGGGAGGCCTCCATGATGCGCGGCGACAGCAGGTGGACGTGGGTGTCCACGGCCCCGGCGGTGGCGATCAGCCCCTCGCCGGAGACGATGGAGGTGCCGGTGCCGACCACGACGTCGACACCGTCGAGGGTGTCGGGGTTGCCGGCGCGTCCGATGGCGCAGATCCGGCCTTCCCGGATGCCGATGGACACCTTGCGGATGCCCTGCGCGGCATCGATCACCACCACATTGCTGATGACGACGTCACAGGTCTCGCGGACGGCGGCGGCCTTCAGGTGCAGTCCGTCGCGGGCGGTCTTGCCGAAGCCGGCCAGGAACTCGTCGCCGTAGCGCTGGGAGTCGGACTCGACGCGGATGGTGAGCCCGGAGTCGCCGAGGCGGATGCGGTCGCCGGCGCGGGGGCCGTGGGTGGCCGCGTACTCGTAGGGGTTCATCGCTGCTCAGCTCCCAGGTATCCGCAGGCTGCGGCCCTGCGCAGGGCCTCTTCCTTCGCGCCGGGCGCGTCCAGCGGCCCGTCGACCAGTCCGGCGAAGCCGATCGCGACCCGGTCACCGCCGATCGGCACCAGTCCCACCTCGACGCTCTCGCCGGGGCCGAAGCGCACCGAGGAGCCCGCGGGGACGGCGAGGCGCATCCCGTAGGCCTTCTCGCGTACGAAGTCGAGCCGCGGGTTGGCCTCGAAGAAGTGGAAGTGGGAGGTGACGGAGACCGGCACGGTCGCCGTGTTGGTGACCGGCAGCCGTACGGCCGCCGCCGGCTCGGCGTGCCCGGGCGCGGGCAGCAGCGCGCCCGGCGCCTGGTCGCCGAGGCTGCCGCCGATCGGGTCGGAGACCACCGCGAGCCGGGAGCCGTCGTCGAAGACCGCCTCGACCATCACCTCGGTGACGACGTCGGCGACCCCCGGAAGCACGTCCTCGGGGCCGAGCACGGACCGGGCCGCCTCGATCGCCTCGGCGAGCCGCCTGCCGTCCCGCGCGGCCTCGCACACGGTGTCCGCGATCAGCGCGGTCGCCTCCGGCACATTCAGCCTGAGGCCGCGCGCCCGGCGGGCCCGGGCCAGCTCGGCGGCTCCGAAGAGCAGCAGCCGGTCACGTTCCGTGGGGGTCAGTCTCACCTCGCGGCACCTCCTTGCCATCTCCAGGTTAGAACACCACTCTAAACACAGAATTCATGGAACTGAAGCATTGACCGATGTGGAAGCTGCACGTCACATTGAACGTCGCTCAAACTCTCTGGCGGTAGTCGAAGGAGACCAGCCATGCCGATAGAACAGCGCGGAGTCGACACCATCCCGGACGAGGAGCGGACCAGTGGTCCGCGCGACCTCGTCTCGATCCTGCTCGGCTCCAACCTCTGCCTCGGGGTGATCATCTTCGGCTGGCTGCCGCCGTCCTTCGGGCTCGGCTGGTGGGCGTCGGTGAGCGCGATCGTCGCGGGCACGGTAGTCGGTACGGCCGTCACCGCCCCGCTCGCCCTCATCTCGCTGCGCACCGCCACCAACCTGTCCACGTCCTCCGGCGCCCACTTCGGGGTCCGGGGCCGGCTGGTCGGCTCGGTCGTGGGTCTGCTGCTCGCCCTCGGCTACACCGCGCTGACCGTGTGGATCGGCGGCGATGTGATGCTGAGCGTGCTCGGCCGGCTGTTCGGGGTGCCGGCGGACGGGGTGTCGTACGCCCTGGTCTACGCGGTGCTCGCGGCGGCCACCGTCGCGGGCGCGGTCTACGGCTACCGGGTGCTGCTGAACATGTCGAAGGTGCTGTCCATCGGCATGACGGCCCTACTGGCCCTCGGGATCGTCGCCTACGCCCCGCACTTCACCGCCTCGGCGCTGCCCGGCGCGGGCGGCTATCTACTGGGCTCGTTCTGGCCGACCTGGTTCCTGTCTGCGGTGGCCGCCGGCCTCTCCGGCCCCATCGCCTTCATCACCCTGCTCGGCGACTACACCCGCTACATCTCGCCGTCCCGGCACTCCAGCCGCCGGGTACTGCACGCCACCTGGCTCGGCCTGGTCCTCGGCCTGCTGGTGCCGCAGCTCTTCGGCACCTTCACGGCGTACGCGGCCGGCGCGGCCACCGACTACGCGGGCCCGCTGGTCTCCGCCTCCCCCACCTGGTACCTGGTCCCGCTGCTGCTGGCCGCGTCCGCGGGCTCGGTGGGCAACGCCGGTCTGATGCTGTACTCGATGGGCCTCGACCTGGACGCGATCCTGCCCAGGGCCTCGCGTGCCCGCGCCACCTACACGGTCGCCGCCGTCGCCACGGCCTGCGTGTTCGTCGGCCACTACACCTGGAACGCGCAGTCCGCCATGACGTCCTTCGTCCTGCTCCTCACCGCGATCGGCACCCCGTGGGCCGTCATCACCCTCATCGGCTTCGCCCGCTGCCGCGGGGTGTACGACGCGGACGCCCTGCAGGTCTTCAACCGCCGTTCGCGGGGCGGGATCTACTGGTACCGGGCCGGCTGGAACGTGCGGGCGGCCGTCTCCTGGGCGGCCGGTGCCGCGGTCGGCCTGCTGGCGGTGTCCCTGCCCTCGTACCAGGGCCCGCTGCTGCACCTGACCGGCGGGGTGGACTGCAGCTTCCTGCTGTCGGGGGCGGTGGGCGGCGCGGTGTACCTGCTGCTGACGTCAGTCGGCCGGCGCCCCGAAGGGGCGCGGGAAACTGCGCGACCGGCCACAACGGCCCCGCAGACGCCCGACGCCCCTTCCCGGCACTTCGAACCGCGCGCTTAACCGATCTTGTGCATCCACCCGTGCTTGTCCCCAGCGGTACCCCGCTGAAGGTCGAGCAGGGCCTGGCGCAGACGGAGGGTCACCTCACCCGGCTCTCCGCCGCTCTGCCGCCACTCGGCAGAGGCCCGCTTGACCGTGCCGACCGGGGTGATCACCGCCGCGGTGCCGCAGGCGAAGACCTCGGTGAGGGTGCCGTTCTCGGAGTCGCGCTGCCACTGCTCGACCGAGACGCGGCCCTCCTCGGACTCGTAGCCGAGGTCACGGGCGACGGCCAGCAGGGAGTCACGGGTGACGCCCTCCAGGATGGAGCCGGTCAGGGTGGGGGTGATGATCTTGTTGCCGTACACGAAGTACAGGTTCATGCCGCCGAGTTCCTCGACCCACCGGTGCTCGACCGCGTCGAGGTAGCAGACCTGGTCGCAGCCCTTGGCGGCGGCCTCGGCCTGGGCGAGCAGGGAGGCGGCGTAGTTGCCGCCGGTCTTGGCGTCGCCCATGCCGCCGGGGACGGCGCGGACGCGGTCCTCGGAGACCCAGATCGACACCGGCTTCACGCCACCCGGGAAGTAGGCGCCGGCCGGGGAGGCGATCACGATGAACAGGTACTCGTTGGCCGGCTTGACGCCGAGACCGACCTCGGTGCCGATCATGAACGGGCGCAGGTAGAGGGACTCCTCGCCGCCGTGCGCGGGCACCCAGTCCTTGTCCTGCCGCACCAGGGCGTCACAGGCCTCGATGAACGTCTCGACCGGCAGCTCGGGCATGGCGAGACGCCTGGCGGAGCGCTGGAAGCGCTTGGCGTTCTGGTCCGGGCGGAAGAGGGCCACCGAGCCGTCGGGCTGGCGGTAGGCCTTCAGTCCCTCGAAGATCTCCTGGGCGTAGTGCAGGACGTTGGTCGCGGGGTCGAGGGGGATCGGCGCGTACGGAACGAGCTGGCCGTCGTGCCAGCCCCGGCCCTCGGTCCACTTGATCGTCACCATGTGGTCGGTGAAGTGGCGGCCGAACCCGGGGTTGGCCAGGATGGCCTCGCGCTCGACGGCGGCGAGGGGGCTGGCGGAGGGCTTGAGCTCGATCGTGGGCGTCGTCATGAGTGATGTGTCCTTCACCGGTTGTTGTGACGGGCCGCGCTCACGCCCCGTCACTGCGACCTGCCAGTGCTAGGACGTCCGAGCTTTCCCTCATACCGCGGCTCCGGGTCCGATTATCGCGCGGGGCCCGCGGCGGAAGGAACGGGGGTGAAAGCGGCCCAGGGGTCGATGGTGGCACCCGGCGGGGACATGCGAAAGCCGCCGGGTGACGTCCGGCCCGGCGGCTTCTCGTGGGGGAGCGCCGGGGTCAGCCGGCTACTCGGGCGGCGAGGGCGTCGCCGATCTGCGAGGTGCTGCGGGCACCCAGCGCGGCGCGCTCGGTGAGGTCCGCGGCGACCGCCGTGTCGATGCGGTCGGCCTCGCTGTCGTAGCCGAGGTGGCGCAGCAGCAGGGCGACGGAGAGGACCGTGGCGGTGGGGTCGGCCTTGCCCTGTCCGGCGATGTCCGGGGCCGAGCCGTGGACCGGCTCGAACATGGACGGGAACTCGCGGCCGGGGTTGATGTTGCCGGAGGCGGCCACGCCGATGCCGCCGGAGACGGCCGCGGCGAGGTCGGTGATGATGTCGCCGAAGAGGTTGTCGGTGACGATCACGTCGAACCGGGCCGGATCGGTGACCAGGTAGATGGTCGCCGCATCGACGTGGATGTAGTCGGTGGTGACCTCGGGGAACTCCTTGGCCACCTTGTTGAAGACGTTCGTCCACAGGTGACCGGCGAAGGCCAGCACGTTGTTCTTGTGGACCAGCGTGAGCTTCTTGCGCGGGCGGGCCTGGGCGCGGGCGAAGGCGTCGCGGACGACGCGCTCGACGCCGAAGGCCGTGTTGACGGAGACCTCGGTGGCCACCTCGTGCTCGGTGCCCTTGCGGATCGTGCCGCCGTTGCCGGTGTACGGGCCCTCGGTGCCCTCGCGGACGACGACGAAGTCGATCTCCGGCTGGCCGGCGAGCGGCGTGGCGACGCCGGGCAGGAGCTTGGACGGGCGCAGGTTGACGTGGTGGTCGAAGGCGAAGCGGAGCTTGAGGAGGAAGCCGCGCTCCAGGACGCCGGACGGCACCGACGGGTCGCCGATGGCACCGAGCAGGATGGCGTCGTGCTGCTTCAGCGCGTCGAGGTCGGCGTCGGTGAGGGTCTCACCGGTGGCGTGGTAGCGCCTGGCGCCGAAGTCGTACTCCTTGGTCTCCAGCTTCACATCCTGCGGAAGCACGGCGGAGAGGACCTTCAGACCCTCGGACACGACCTCCTGGCCGATACCGTCACCGGGGATCACTGCGAGATTGATGCTGCGAGACATGCGGGCACCCTACTCCTCGTCCCAGGTGATGACACGCGCTGTCCGTCATGCGGACAGCGCGTCGATGGTCTCAGTGGCCGGTCTCGCCGCCGTTGTCGCGGCGGTCGAGGGCGCGCTGCAGGGCGGCGGCGGCGTTCTTGCGGTCGGACTCGCTCGCGGGGGACGCGTGGCGGACTCGGCGGCGGACGATCGTCTCGGCCATGGTGGATCGACTCCTTCGGCAAACGCGAAGCACGCAAAGGGATTTCGAGACGCCGGAGGGCGGGGAGCGCACGGCCGCAGGGGTTGCCTGCACGGGCCCGGCTCACGACCGCCATTCGCTGGATCGAGCGATGCGTTCGGCTTCTACAAAGTTAAGGGAGCGCCCCGCTCCTGTCTCCACAATTACTCGGACTTCCTACTATCTGAGACGGTGGACTGCGTCACACCGCTCTGAGCTGGGCCTTCGCGCGTTCGGGGGTAGTCCGTCCGAGGCCGCGCAGGGTGCGGATCAGGGCTCGTACGGCGGCGGTGGTGGCGAGTTCCGGGGTGGTCACATAGCCGACGGAGCGGTACGGCCGGTCCGGCCCGAGGTCGGTGATCTCGACGGCGGACGGCGCCCCGGTGAGGGAGAGCTCGGGCATGATGGCCATGCCGAGCCCGCTGCCCACCATGGACAGCACCGCCCCGTCGTCCTCGGCGTTGACGGTCGCCGCCGGGATCCAGTCCTGGGCGACCCACCAGGCGCGGGTGTAGGAGCCGCAGTTCTCCGCCCAGTCGACGAGCGGCAGGGCGCGCGGGTCCGGGTGCCCCGCCGGATGCACCAGGGAGTACGGCTCCTCGAGCAGCACCCCGCCGACCAGTCCGGCCGGCGGCGGCCCGCTCAGGGTGGCGATCCCGAGGTCGGCCCGTCCGGCGGCCACCTCGCCCGCGGTACCGGCGCCCAGTTCCCGTACGACGGTGACGGTCACCTCGATGCCGGGGTGCTCGGCGGTGAGCCGCTCCAGGGCGGGCGGCAGCAGACGCAGGGCCGCGCTGCGGAAGGCGGCGATCCGCAGCGGTCCGCGGACCTCACCGGTGTCCGCGCCGCGGGCGTCGGCGGCGAGGGCCTGGAGCATGCGCAGCACCCGCCGCGCATGGGCGGCCGCACCCTCCCCCGCGGCCGTCGGCCGGGCCCCGAACCGGCCGCGCTCGAAGAGCACGACGCCCAGCTTCCGCTCGATCCCCCGCACGGCGTGGGAGACGGCGGACTGAGTGGCCCCGAGCCGTGCGGCCGCGGCGGAGAACCCGCCCTCGTCGGCCACGGCGACCAGGATCCTCAACTCCTGCGGGGCAAGATCGACTGCTGCCACTCCGGGGCTCCCACCTGCGTATATGAGACTGCTTCATGGATCGGCGCGTTCCATGAGCCCAACCCTCTGCCCGCCCCCGGCATTCCTGCCTAGCGTCCCCTCCATGACCGAGATCGCGCTCACCGTGCAGCAGACCGCCCGCCCCACCGGCTTCCCCACCGCGGACCACTTCCGCTTCGCCGAGTCCCCGGTGCCCGAACCGGCGCCCGGTACGGCGCTGGTGGAGAACCTGCTGTGGTCCGTGGACCCGTACCACCGCGAAATGATGGACGGGGACTTCGAGCTGAACGCCCCGCTGGAGGGCCGCACCCTGGGCCGGGTCACCGCCTCGCGGACGCCGGAGCTCACCGAGGGCGAGATCGTCTTCCACCGCCGGGGCTGGCGCACCCACTCCGTGGTGAGCCCCGAGGAGGTCCGGCGGCTGCCGCACCACCCGGGCGTCCCCCTGTCGGCGTACCTGAGCGTGCTGGGCGGCACGGGCCTGACGGCGTACATCGCCCTGACCCGGATCGCCGGGCTGCGCGAGGGCGAGGACGTGTTCGTCTCCGGCGCGGCGGGCGGGGTCGGTACGGCGGCCGGCCGCTTCGCCCGGCTGCTCGGCGCGGGGCGCGTGATCGGCAGCGCGGGCACCCCCGAGAAGGTCAAGTACCTGACGGAACGGGCCGGTTACGACGCCGCCTTCGACTACCGCACCGCTCCGGTCGCCGGCCTGCTGGCCGAGGCGGCCCCCACCGGTATCGACGTCTTCGTGGACAACGTCGGCGGCGACCACCTCGGCGCCGCGATCGGAGCGCTGCGCGAGCGGGGCCGGGTGGTGCGGGTGGGCACGATCAGCCAGTACAACACCCCGGACGCCCCGCCCGTCCTCTTCAACCACGCGGACGTCGTGGAGAAGAGCCTGCGGATCGAGGGCTTCTTGGTGAAGGACCACCTTGACGCGCAGGACGAGCTGTACGACTTCGCCGTACCGCATCTGCGCAGCGGGGCACTGGTGGCGGACGAGACGGTGGTCGACGGGTTCGAGCGGATCGTGGAGGCGTTCCTGCTGATGCTGCGCGGCGGCAACACGGGCAAGATCCTGGTCCGGGCGGCTACCTGACGCTCCCTCAGGTGAGGTCTCCGTCACGCCAGTCGAGGACGAACTCCCCGGCGGGGTCGAGCGGCCCGGCCAGCGCGGGCCGCACATACATGCTCCCCTCCTCCTCCGGCAGCCGCACGATCCCGTCCGGCGAGAGGGCGTGCACCTGCCCGCTCCACCGCTGCCAGCCCCGGGCGGTGTACAGCGGGGCTCCCTGCTCGCTCGCCGAGAGCGCACCGAGGTCGTAGGCCCGGTCGATCACCCGCTCCAGCTCCCCCATCACCCGGCCCCCGAGTCCGCCGCGCCGCACGTCCGGCCGTACGGCGACGGCCTCGACGTATCCGGTGCGCAGCCAGCGCCCCCGGTGCCGGATGCGGCGCATCACGACGGAGCCGTGCGCGGCGAGCCCGGCCCGGTCCTGCAGGAGCACATGCATCCCACCGAGCCCGTGCTCCCAGTCCTGCTCGGAGAAGCCCCCGCCGAACGCCGTGTCCAACAGGGCGTGGGCGGCGTCGAGTTCGGCGGGTTCGAGGTCGGCGGTGTGGGCGAGGCGCAGTCGGATGGTCATGACTCCACTATCCCACCTAACCCCTAAAAGACACTTGACCAGTTAGGAACCAAAGGAATCGAGCCGGGACACCTGATCGGGGGTCAGGCGTCCCGGCTCGGGGGTACGACGACGTGTCAGCCCATGTGCGGGTAGGTGTAGTCGGTCGGCGCGACCAGCGTCTCCTTGATGGCGCGGGTCAGGGTCCAGCGCAGGAGGTTCTGCGGGGCGCCGGCCTTGTCGTTGGTGCCGGAGGCGCGGCCGCCGCCGAAGGGCTGCTGGCCGACGACGGCACCGGTCGACTTGTCGTTGATGTAGAAGTTGCCGGCCGCGTAGCGGAGCTTGTCCATCGTGTACGCCGCCGCCGCACGGTCGTTGGAGATGACCGAGCCGGTGAGCGCGTAGTCGGACACCGACTCCATCTGGGCCAGCATCTCGTCGTACTTGTCGTCCTCGTAGACGTGCACGGCGAGGAACGGGCCGAAGTACTCGGTGCGGAAGACCTCGTTCTCCGGGTCGGAGCACTCGACGACGGTCGGGCGGACGAAGTAGCCGACCGAGTCGTCGTAGGTGCCGCCCGCGACGATCGTGCAGGTCGGGTCTTCCTTGGCGCGGTCGATCGCGGCCTTGTTCTTGGCGAAGGCACGGTCGTCGATCACGGCGCCGATGAAGTTCGACAGGTCGGTGACGTCACCCATGGTCAGGTAGTCGACCTCGGCCGCGAACTCCTCCTTGAAGCCCGAGTTCCAGATGGAGGCCGGGATGTAGGCGCGGGAGGTGGCGGAGCACTTCTGGCCCTGGTACTCGAAGGCACCCCGGGTGAGGGCGGTCTTCAGCACGGCGCGGTCGGCGCTCGGGTGGGCGACCAGGAAGTCCTTGCCGCCGGTCTCGCCGACCAGACGCGGGTAGGAGCGGTACTTCTCGATGTTGTTGCCGACCGTCTTCCACAGGTACTGGAAGGTCTTGGTCGAGCCGGTGAAGTGGATGCCGGCCAGGTCCCGGTGCTCCAGGGCGACCTTGGAGACCTCGATGCCGTCACCGGTGACGAGGTTGATGACGCCCTTGGGCAGACCGGCCTCCTCCAGCAGCTGCATGAGCAGCACGGCGGCGTGGGTCTGGGTCGGGGACGGCTTCCAGACGACGACGTTGCCCATCAACGCGGGCGCGGTGGGCAGGTTGCCCGCAATGGCGCTGAAGTTGAAGGGGGTGATCGCGTAGACGAAGCCCTCGAGCGGACGGTGGTCCAGGCGGTTCCACACGCCCGGGGAGTTGGCCGGGGGCTGCTCGGCGAGGATCTGGCGGGCGTAGTGGACGTTGAAGCGCCAGAAGTCGATCAGCTCGCACGGCGTGTCGATCTCGGCCTGCTGGGCGGTCTTGGACTGGCCGAGCATGGTGGAGGCGGCGATGGTCTCGCGCCACGGGCCGGAGAGCAGTTCGGCGGCGCGCAGGATGATGGCGGCGCGGTCGTCGAAGGACATGGCGCGCCAGGCGGGCGCGGCGGCGAGGGCCGCGTCGATGGCGTCCTTCGCGTCCTGCTGGGTGGCGTGGTGGCCGGCGCCGATGACGGCCTTGTGGTTGTGCGGCTGGACCACCTGGAACGGCTCGCCGCCGCCCATCCGCTTCTCCCCGCCGATGGTCATCGGCAGGTCGATCGGGTTCTCTGCCAGCTCCTTGAGCTTGGCCTCCAGACGGGCGCGCTCGGGCGAGCCGGGGGCGTAGCCGTGCACCGGCTCGTTGACGGGGGTGGGGACCTGGGTCACAGCGTCCATGAGATCCTTGACTCCTTGATCTTGAGCGGGTGTTCGGGTTCAGCCCTTGCTGACCATCGAGCGCAGGAAGAAGCGCAGGTTGGCCGGCTTCTCCGCGAGACGGCGCATGAAGTAGCCGTACCAGTCGGTGCCATAGGCGGTGTAGACGCGCATGCGGTGGCCCTCGGCGGCCAGCCGCAGGTGCTCGTCGCTGCGGATGCCGTACAGCATCTGGAACTCGTACTCGTCCAGCTTGCGGCCGGCCTTGTGGGCCAGCTCCTGGGCGATGGCGATCAGGCGCGGGTCGTGGGACCCGATCATCGGGTACCCCTCGCCCTCCATCAGGATGCGCAGGACCCGGACGTACGCCTTGTCGATCTCGTGTTTCTGCTGGTAGGCGACCTCGGCGGGCTCCTTGTAGGCGCCCTTGACCAGGCGGACGCGGCTGCCGGCGGCGGCGAGGCGGCGGGCGTCGGCCTCGGTGCGGAAGAGGTAGGCCTGGATGACGCAGCCGGTCTGCGGGAAGTCCTTCCGCAGCTCCTCGTGGATGGCGAACATCGAGTCGAGGGTGGTGTGGTCCTCGGCGTCCAGCGTCACGGTCGTACCGATGGCGGCGGCGGCCTCGACGACCGGGCGGACGTTGGCGAGCGCCAGCTCGTGGCCGCCCGCGAGCGCCTGGCCGAACATGGAGAGCTTGACGGACATCTCGACGCGCTCGCCGAGCTCCAGCTCCTTGAGGTGGTCGATCAGCGCCAGGTAGGCGTCCCGGGCGGCGGTGGCCTGCTCGGGGGTGGTGATGTCCTCGCCGACGACGTCCATCGTCAGCTCCAGACCCTTGGCCGTCAGGTCCTTGATGATCGGCACGATGTCGGCCACGGTCTCACCGGGGATGAAGCGGTCGACGACCTGCTTGGTCACCGGGGCCGCCGAGATCAGGCGTCGCATCCGGTCGCTGCGCGACGCGGCGAGAATCACGGGACCCAGCACGGGGCACCTCCACAGACAAGCACCAAATACGGCCATCACCCGACGATTCGGGTACGGCACGGAGAACCACCGTGAAACCTAAGGATCTCTCCGATCGTGGGCCATCGACAGCTGTCACGCATCCGTGCCCTGGATCTCAGACAGATGTATGAAGACCTCCGGAAAATGAGGGAGAATGCCCGAGTGGCGGCGGATTTCAAGGCGTTCAAGGCTGACTACCAGGAGCTGGTGGACGAGATCTCGGAGCTGCTCGGGGCCCCGGCGACCCTGGAGAACCGCGACTTCGAGCTGATCGCCTTCGGCGCGTACGACAGCGACGACGAGCTGGACCCGTCCGCCCTGGACCCGGTGCGCACCCGCTCGATCATGACCCGGCGCTCCACGGCGACGGTCCGGGCCTGGTTCGAGGGCTTCGGCATCACCCGCGCGACCGGCCCGGTGCGGATCCCGCCGAGCCCGGAGGCGGGCGTCTACCGCGGCCGGATCTGCCTGCCGGTGCGCCATCGGGGTGTCGTCCTCGGTTACGTCTGGCTGCTGGACAGCGATCCGGGGCCGTCGGACGCCCAGCTGGCCGCCGCGATGGAGGTGGCCGGCCGGATCGGCGCGCTGCTCGCGGACGAGGCGGAGGCCGGGGCCGGGCTGAGCCGGGAGCTGCGGGCCGTGCTGACGGCGGAGCGCGGCTGGCAGCGGGACATGGCGGTGGCCGAACTCCGTACTGCGCTCGGCCCCCGCGCCGAAGGCCCGCTCACCCTGGTCTGTGTGGCCCCCTGGCCCTCGGCCGACCCGGACGACGCCCCCGCCGCCCGCACGATCCCCCATGCCACGGCGCTGTGCACGCTGCCGTGGGGGGCGTCGGCGCAGAGCCTCGCCCTGCTGGTACGGCTGCGGACCACGGAGGTGAGCACACCCGCACTGACGGCGGCCGCGCGGTTGCTGAAGGAGGCCGAAGCGGCTCGCGGCGGACCGGGAAGCGCGGCGCGCGGGGCGGGAACGGGGGCGGCGGCAGGGGTGGCGGCGGGTGACGCGGCGCGTGGGGCCGGGGCGCGGGCGGCCGCGGCGGCCGCTGCGGGATTCGCCGGAGCGGCGGCACCGGGCGCCCCGGGCGCCGGGTGCGCTGCCGGGGTCGGTGATCCCCGCATCGGGCTCGCCGAGCTGGGCACGGTCTGGCAGGAGGCGGCCGCCGCGACGCGCGCCGCGCTGGCCGAGCCGCGGTTCGGGCCGGTCGCCCAGTGGGCGCGCATCGGGCCGTACCGGCTGCTGACCGCCCTGCCACCGGAGTCCGCCCACGACCCCGTGGTCGGCCCCCTCCTCTCCCCCGCCCAGCGGGAGCTGGCCCGCACCGCCGAGGTCTATCTCGACTGTGCGGGCCAGGCCGCCCGTGCGGCCGCCGAACTGGGCATCCACCGGCAGACCTTGTACTACCGCCTGTCCCGGGTCGAGCAGCTGACCGGCCTGGACCTGGACGACGGGGAGGACCGGCTGCTGCTGCACATGGCGCTCAAGCGGGCCCGGCTGTAGGGCGGGGCCGTCAACCCGGGGCGGACCTCCGTCCCGTCCTCATCGACGTCGGGGGCCAGCTCCAGTTCGGCGTTGATCTCCGTCAGGCTCGGGATGAACGGGATCACTCCGTTGGCAGATCGGCCCCGCAGCTCGTCCTGACGGCCTCGGCGGCCTCGACGATCTGCCGGAGGCCCTCGGTGAGCGCGTCGCCGTCCGGGGCGGTCTTGGGATCGAACGACCACTGGGCGATGAGCCCGGTCATCAGCGTCATGTAGAACCGGCCGACGGTGTCCGCCGTCTCGTCGGAGACCTCCTCCTCCGGCACACCCTGGAGGAGGGCCACCAGACCGCGCGCGCCCTCCCGCTGCCCGCGGGCCAAGTGCTCACGCACCTCGGGCAGTTCGATGGTCATGACCTCCATGCTGAGCCGCCAGATGGAGCCCGGCCCCCGCATGGTGCCGACGATGTTCGACCACACCCACCGGAAGCGCTCCAGCGAACCGGGCGCCCCCTCGATCGTGGAGCCGTCACTTCCGTCGAAGGCGTCGGACATGTTCTCCACCAGCGCGATGTACGCCTGCGCCAGCAGGGCGTCCTTCGAGCCGTAGTGGTAGCCGATCGAGGCCAGGTTGGTCCCCGAGGCCTTGACGATGTCACGCGCCGTCGTGCGCGCGAACCCCTTCTCCAGCAGGCAGCGTTTGGCGCCTTCGAGCAGATCCTCACGGTGTCCCATGCCCACCACCCTACCGTCGATCCATACGACCGTCCTAGACAGATGACTTATACAGATGACTTATACGCATGACCTATACATGCGTTCTAGACAAGCGTTTAAGACGCCCGTACAGTCACCGTCATGACGAACTCGACGAACACGCCCGCCTCCGTCGGCGCCGGCAGCGCCGCCCCCGCCCGCGCCGGACGTCGCGAATGGACCACTCTCGGCGTGCTGATGCTGCCGCTGCTGCTGGTCTCGATGGACGTCTCCGTCCTGTACTTCGCGACCCCCGCGATCGCCGCCGACCTGCACCCGAGCGGCACCCAGCAGCTGTGGATCTTCGACGTCTACGGCTTCGTCCTGGCCGGCCTGCTGATGACGATGGGCTCGCTCGGCGACCGCATCGGCCGCCGCAAGCTCCTCCTCATGGGCGCCGCCGCCTTCGGCGGAGCCTCACTCCTCGCCGCCTACGCGGACAGCGCCGAGACCCTCATCGCGGCCCGCGCGATCCTCGGCATCGGCGGCGCGACCCTGATGCCGTCCACGATGGCGCTGCTGCGCACGATGTTCACCGACCCCGGCCAGCGGGCGAAGGCGATCGGCGTGTGGAGCGGCGTGATGACCGGCGGTATCGCGCTCGGCTCGGTGATGAGCGGCATCCTGGTCGAGCACTTCTGGTGGGGCTCGGTCTTCCTGGTCAACCTGCCCGCGATGGTCCTGCTCCTGATCCTCGGCCCGGTGCTGCTGCCGGAGTCGAAGGACCCGAACCCGGGCCGTTTCGACTGGCTGAGCATCCCGCTGTCGATGGCCGCCGTGCTCCCCGTGATCTACGGCCTGAAGGAGCTCCCCTCCGAGGGCTGGCGCCCGCTGTACGTCGTCTCCATCACCGTCGGCCTGCTCTTCACGGCCCTGTTCGTCCACCGGCAGCGCACGGGCGCCTCCCCGCTGATCCCGCCGGCCCTGCTCAAGGGCCACGGCTTCGCCCCGGCGCTGGTCCTGAACCTCGTCGCCGCGCTCGCCATGATGGGCTCGGCCGTCTTCACCACGCAGTACCTGCAGTCGGTCCTCGGCAAGAGCCCGCTGGCAGCCGCCCTGTGGAGCCTGCTGCCCTCGGTGTTCATCGGTCTCGCCGGTCCGGTGACGGCACAGCTCGTCCAGCGGGGAGTCAACCGGGGATCCGTCGTCGCCGGGGGCTTCGTCGCGATGGCGGCCGGTTTCTCGATGTTCACCCTCGTCGGCACCGACTCGCTGTGGCTGGTGCTGGCCGGGGCCGGCGTCCTCGCCTGCGGGATGGTGGCGATCACGTCCCAGCTGGTCGACCTGGCCATGAGCAGCGCCCCGGTGGAGCGGGCGGGCACGGCCTCGTCCCTGCTGGAGACCGGCACCGAGTTCGGCGGCGCGCTCGGCATGGCGGTCCTCGGCTCCATCGGTACGGCGATCTACCGCCACGAGATGCCCTCCACCGCCCCGGCGAGCGCCCGCGAGACCCTGGGCGACGCCCTCGCCACGGCGGCCCGGCTGCCCGGCCGGTCCGGCGCGTCCCTCCTCACCACCGCCCGGGAGGCGTTCACCAGCGGATTCCAGGGCGCGGCGATCGCCGGCGCGGTCCTGGTGGCGCTGGCGGCGGTGGGAGCGGCCGTGAGCCTGCGGAGGATCGAGGTCAGGGACGAGAAGTAGGACGAGAAGGAGGGCGACGCACAACGCCGGACGGGCTGAGGAACCTCAGCCCGTCCGGCGTACGCGCAAGAGTCCGGCCCTCCACCCGAGTCGGGTGGAGGGCCGGTAAAGGATCAGACCAGGTTCACCGACCGGGCCGACGCGGCGCCGATCTCCGAAGCGACCTCGGCCAGCACACCGGCGGCCACCGTGTCATCGACGGTCAGCACGGCCAACGCTTCGCCGCCCACCGCTGCGCGAGCGACCTGCATGCCGGCGATGTTGATGCCCGCCTCGCCGAGGATGCGGCCGACGGTGCCGACGACACCGGGACGGTCCTCGTAGCGCAGGACGAGCATGTGGTCGGCGAGCGCGAGGTCGACGTCGTAGTCGCCGACCGCGACGATCTTCTGGACGTGCTTCGGGCCGGCCAGCGTGCCGGAGACCGACACCTCCTCGCCGCTCGCCAGCGTGCCGCGCACGGTGACGACATTGCGGTGCTCGGCCGACTCGGAGCTGGTGGTCAGCCGGACCTCGACGCCACGCTCCTGCGCGAACAGCGGCGCGTTGACGTACGACACCGTCTCGTCGACGACGTCCTCGAAGACGCCCTTGAGCGCGGACAGCTCCAGCACCTTGACGTCGTGCTGGGTGATCTCGCCGTAGACCTCGACGTCGAGGCGGTGCGCGACCTCGCCGGCGAGCGCGGTGAAGATACGGCCGAGGCGCTCGGCGAGCGGCAGACCCGGCTTGACGTCCTCGGCGATGACACCGCCCTGGACGTTCACCGCGTCCGGGACCAGCTCACCGGCGAGGGCGAGGCGGACGGACTTGGCGACCGCGATGCCCGCCTTCTCCTGGGCCTCGTCGGTGGAGGCGCCGAGGTGCGGGGTGCAGACGACCTGGTCCAGCTCGAACAGCGGGGAGTCGGTGCACGGCTCCTTGGCGTACACGTCGAGGCCCGCGCCGGCGACCCGGCCCTCCTTCAGCGCCGAGTACAGCGCCTCCTCGTCGACGATGCCGCCGCGCGCGGCGTTGACGATGCGCACGCTCGGCTTGACCTTGCGCAGCGCCTCGTCGCCGATGAGGCCGAGGGTCTCGGGGGTCTTGGGCAGGTGGACGGTGATGAAGTCGGAGACCTCCAGCAGCTCGTCCAGGGACAGCACCTTGACGCCCATCTGCGCGGCCCGCGCGGGCTGCACGTAGGGGTCGTAGGCGACGACCTTCATGCCGAAGGCGGACATGCGCTGGGCGACCAGGGCACCGATGCGGCCGAGGCCGACGACACCGAGGGTCTTCTCGGCCAGCTCGACGCCCGTGTACTTGCTGCGCTTCCACTCGCCGTTCTTCAGCGCGGTGTTGGCCTGCGGGATGTTGCGGGCGGAGGCGAGGATCAGACCGCAGGCCAGCTCGGCGGCGGTCACGATGTTGGAGGTCGGGGCGTTGACGACCATCACGCCGGCCTTGGTGGCGGCGGAGACGTCGACGTTGTCCAGGCCGACGCCGGCGCGGGCGACGACCTTGAGCTTCTTCGCCGCGGCGATGGCCTCGGCGTCGACCTTGGTGGCGGAACGGATCAGGATCGCGTCCACATCGGCGAGGGCAGGGAGCAGTTCGGCTCGGTCCGCTCCGTTGGTGTGCCGGATCTCGAAGTCCGGGCCGAGTGCGTCCACGGTCGCGGGCGACAGCTCTTCAGCGATGAGTACGACGGGTTTCGAGCTCACGTGAGGTCCTCACAAGTCCAGAGCATGCGGACGGCCGTCCCGACGGCCGCAGGCGGAGGAGGGGGCTAGCCGCGGAAGACGCACGACGCTGTGGGCCTGACGCGTGTTGTGCAGCAGTGTAGTGGCGTGTCGGCGGGCGTATTGCGCCTCCACGGAAGGATCACCCGGACGGGAAACTCCATTTTGTATGGAGGGTTCGCACCGGATGGACGACGGGGGCCGGAGCTGCCTGCCCCGACCCCCGTCCATGAGGCTTACGCCTCTTCGTTCACCCAGCTCATCAGCTTGCGCAGCTGCTTGCCGGTGGTCTCCAGCAGGTGCTCGGAGTCCTGCCTCTTGTACTCGTTGTACTTCTTCAGACCGCCGTGGTACTCGTCCATCCAGTTCTGGGCGAAGGAGCCGTCCTGGATCTCGGCGAGGACCTGCTTCATCTCGGCCTTGGTGGCGTCGGTGATGATGCGCGGGCCGGTGACGTAGTCGCCCCACTCGGCGGTCTCGGAGATGGACCAGCGCATCTTCTCCAGGCCGCCCTCGTACATGAGGTCCACGATCAGCTTCAGCTCGTGCAGGCACTCGAAGTAGGCGATCTCCGGCTGGTAGCCGGCCTCGGTCAGGGTCTCGAAGCCCGCCTTGACCAGCGCGGCCGTACCACCGCAGAGGACGGCCTGCTCACCGAACAGGTCGGTCTCGGTCTCCTCGGTGAAGGTCGTCTTGATGACGCCGGCGCGGGTGCCGCCGATGCCCTTGGCGTAGGACAGGGCGAGCGCGAAGGCGCCTCCGGAGGCGTCCTGCTCGACGGCGGCGATGCAGGGAACGCCGCGGCCCTCCTCGTACTGGCGGCGGACCAGGTGGCCCGGGCCCTTCGGGGCGACCATGCAGACGTCCACGCCGGCCGGGGGCTTGATGAAGCCGAAGCGGATGTTGAAGCCATGGCCGAAGAACAGGGCGTCGCCGTCGTTCAGGTTCGGGGCGATGTCCTTCTCGTAGACCTGGGCCTGGATCGGGTCCGGGACCAGGATCATGATCACGTCGGCCTCGGCGGCGGCCTCCGACGGGGTCACCACGCGCAGGCCCTGCTCCTCGGCCTTGGCCTTGGACTTGGAGCCCTCGTGCAGACCGACACGCACGTCGACGCCCGAGTCACGCAGCGACAGCGCGTGGGCGTGGCCCTGGCTGCCGTAGCCGATGACCGCGACCTTGCGGCCCTGGATGATGGACAGGTCGGCGTCAGCGTCGTAGAACAGCTCGGCCACTTTGGGTTCTCTCCTTGGTGTGCAGGTTGTGCGTCCCACCGTATGACGGCGGGTGGGAAGGAAGTTTCAGGATCTCGGCATACGGGCGGCCGGCGGCTCACCGACCGCCCGTTTTCAGCCTTACGCAGATCGGTCGAGCGCGCGCAGCGAGCGGTCGGTGATCGAACGGGCGCCGCGGCCGATCGCGATCGTGCCGGACTGCACCAGCTCCTTGATGCCGTACGGCTCCAGCATCTTGAGCATGGCGGACAGCTTGTCACTCGATCCGGTGGCCTCGATGGTGACGGCCTCCGGGGAGACGTCGACGGTCTTGGCGCGGAACAGCTGGACGATCTCCACGATCTGGGAGCGGGTCTCGTTGTCGGCGCGGACCTTCACCAGGACGAGTTCGCGCTGCACGGCCTGACCGGGCTCCAGCTCGACGATCTTCAGCACGTTGACGAGCTTGTTGAGCTGCTTGGTCACCTGCTCCAGCGGCAGGTCCTCGACGTTCACCACGATGGTGATGCGGGAGATGTCGGGGTGCTCGGTGACACCGACCGCGAGCGAGTCGATGTTGAAGCCGCGGCGGGAGAACAGGGCGGCGATCCGGGCGAGGATGCCCGGCGTGTTCTCCACCAGGACGGAGAGCGTGTGCTTGGACATGTCTGTGGTTCCTCTTCGCTCTCTCGCTCAGTCGTCTTCGTTGTCGCCGAAGTCGGGGCGGACGTCCCGGGCTGCCATGATCTCGTCGTTGGAGGTGCCGGCGGCGACCATCGGCCACACCATCGCGTCCTCGTGGACGATGAAGTCGATGACGACCGGGCGGTCGTTGATGGAGTTCGCCTCCTCGATGACCTTGTCCAGGTCCTCCGGGCGCTCACAGCGCAGACCCACGCAGCCCATCGCCTCGGACAGCTTCACGAAGTCCGGCACGCGCGTGCCCTTCGCGTCCGGGTTGATGTCCTCCGGGCCGCTGTGCAGCACGGTGTTGGAGTAGCGCTGGTTGTAGAACAGGGTCTGCCACTGGCGGACCATGCCGAGGGCGCCGTTGTTGATGATGGCGACCTTGATCGGGATGTTGTTCAGGGCACAGGTGGTGAGCTCCTGATTGGTCATCTGGAAGCAGCCGTCGCCGTCGATCGCCCAGACCGTGCGGCCCGGCTGGCCGGCCTTGGCACCCATGGCGGCCGGGACCGCGTAGCCCATCGTTCCGGCGCCGCCGGAGTTCAGCCAGGTGGCGGGCTTCTCGTACTGGATGAAGTGCGCGGACCACATCTGGTGCTGGCCGACGCCCGCCGCGAAGATCGTGCCCTCCGGCGCGAGCCGGCCGATGCGCTCGATGACCTGCTGCGGGGAGAGCGAGCCGTCCTCGGGCTGGTCGTAGCCGAGCGGGTAGGTCTCGCGCCAGCGGTTCAGGTCGCTCCACCAGGCGGTGTAGTCGCCCTTGTGGCCCTCGCTGTGCTCCTTCTGCACGGCCTGGACCAGGTCGGCGATGACCTCACGGGCGTCACCGACGATCGGCACGTCGGCGGCGCGGTTCTTGCCGATCTCGGCCGGGTCGATGTCGGCGTGGACGATCTTGGCGTACGGGGCGAAGCTGTCCAGCTTGCCGGTGACGCGGTCGTCGAAGCGGGCGCCGAGGGCGACGATCAGGTCGGCCTTCTGCAGCGCGGTGACGGCGGTGACCGCACCGTGCATGCCCGGCATTCCCACGTGCAGCGGGTGGCTGTCGGGGAATGCGCCGAGCGCCATCAGGGTGGTGGTGACGGGCGCTCCGGTGAGTTCGGCGAGGACCTTCAGCTCGGCGGTGGCCCGCGCCTTGATGACGCCGCCGCCGACGTAGAGGACGGGCCGCTTGGCGGAGGTGATCAGCTTGGCGGCCTCGCGGATCTGCTTGGCGTGCGGCTTGGTCACCGGGCGGTAGCCGGGCAGGTCCATGGTGGGCGGCCAGGAGAAGGTGGTCTTCGCCTGGAGGGCGTCCTTGGAGATGTCGACCAGGACCGGTCCCGGGCGGCCGGTGGAGGCGATGTGGAACGCCTGCGCGATGACCCGCGGGATGTCCTCGGCCTTGGTGACCAGGAAGTTGTGCTTGGTGATCGGCATGGTGATGCCGACGATGTCCGCCTCCTGGAAGGCGTCCGTGCCGATCGACTTCGAGGAGACCTGGCCGGTGATCGCGACCAGCGGCACGGAGTCCATGTGCGCGTCGGCGATCGGGGTGACCAGGTTGGTGGCGCCGGGGCCGCTCGTCGCCATGCAGACGCCGACCTTGCCGGTGGCCTGCGCATAACCGGTGGCCGCGTGGCCGGCGCCCTGCTCGTGGCGGACCAGGACGTGGCGCACCCGGGTGGAGTCCATCAGCGGGTCGTACGCCGGCAGGATCGCGCCGCCGGGGATGCCGAATACCGTCTCAGCGCCGACCTCCTCGAGGGAGCGGATGAGGGACTGCGCACCCGTGACGTGCTCGACGGGGGCGGACTGCTGTCCTCCGGATCGGGGCCGCGGCTGCGGATGGGCCCCGGTGGCCTGCTCGGTCATCGGCATTCTCTTCTCGATGCTGAGGGTTTTTGCGAGGTTTGTACGGAGTTCAAGCGCTGCACGAAAAGCACTCGTGCAACAAAAAACCCCTCGTGCCGCAAGGCAAGCGAGGGGAGCGCGCCGGTGAGGTCGCTGGGGATTCCGGATCGTCCTCCGGTGGGTCCCAGCTCAGCCGACGCGCTGTCCAAGTACGAGAATTCGGGTGCGCATGGCACTGACCCTCCCCCCGACGCGCACCACGTGTCAAGTGGGTGGGACGGGAGTCTCAGAATGTGAACGAAGGGCACTGCCGCCTCCGAGAACAGCGGGAACACCCCCTGTGTACACCCCCTTCGGCTCCCTCGCCCCTTTCCACGGCTCGTTCACCTCCGGGGCGCCCGCGAACGCCGGTTCGGCCGGGGCGTGCGGCACCGGATAGTGGCCGGATGCGAGCGCCCGGCGCAGCCGGTACTCGTCCAGCGGCCCCCCGAACGCCATGCCCTGCCCGTGCGTGCAGCCCATCGCGCGCAGCGCGACGACCTGCTCCGGCAGGTCCACGCCCTCGGCCACGGACTGCAGCCCGAGATCGCCGGCGATCCGCAGCAGACCGCTGGTGATCTTGTGCAGCCGCGCGGACTCCACGACGCCCTCGACCAGACCGCGGTCGAGCTTGAGGATGTCCACGGGCAGCCTTCTGAGGGCCGTGATGGCCGCGTAGCCGCTGCCGAAGCCGTCCAGTGCGATCCGCACCCCGAGCCGGCCGAGCGCGGCCAGCCGGCGCTCCAGCTCGTCCAGGGAGACCCGCGGATCGGTGTCGGACAGCTCGACGACCAGCGCGCCGGGCGGCAGCCCGTACCGGGCCAGCAGCGCCTCCACCGAGCCCAGCGGCATGGAGCGGTCCAGCAGCCGCCGGGCGCTCATCCGTACCGTCACCGGGACGACGACCCCGGTGGCCGCACGCTCGGCGGCCTGCTCGACGGCCTCCTGCAGGATCCAGCGGTCGAGCTCGGCGGTCTTGTCACCGTCCTCGGCCATCCGCAGGAACTCCGCCGGGGTGAACAGCACCCCCTGCGAGGAGCGCCAGCGCGCCTGCGCCGACACCGCCGTGATCCGGCCACTGTCCAGGCAGACCACGGGCTGGTGCAGCAGCGCGAACTCGCCGTCGTGCAGCGCGGCACGCAGCCGGGTGGCCAGCTCCGCCTTGCGTACGACGTCCTGCTGCATCTGCGGCTTGTACAGCTCGACCCGGCCCTTGCCGGCCGCCTTCGCGCGGTACATCGCGAGGTCGGCGTTGCGCAGCAACTCGCCGGCGCCGAGGCCCGCTTCGGCGAAGGCGACGCCGATGGAGGCGTTGACCCGGACATCGTTGCCGTCGATCGGGTACGGCTGGGAGAGGGTCACCCGGAGGCGCTCGGCCAGCTCCAGGATGTTGCGCTCCCGGGCGGCACGGTCGCGGGTGGCGTCGCCGACGATCAGGGCCGCGAACTCGTCGCCGCCCAGCCGGGACGCCGTGTCCCCCTGCCGGACCGCGTCCTGGAGTCTGCGGGCGGCCTGGACCAGCAGCTCGTCCCCGGCCTGGTGCCCGATCGTGTCGTTGACGGCCTTGAAGCCGTCCAGGTCGATGAAGAGCACGGCCGTGTTGCGCAGGGCGGTGCCCCGGTCGGTGGCCCGGCGGCCGGAGAGGGCCTGCTGCACACGCCGGGTGAACAGGGCGCGGTTGGGCAGGTCGGTCAGCGGGTCGTGCTCGGCGTTGTGCTGCAGCTGCGCCTGCAGGCGCACGCGTTCGGTCACGTCCCGGCTGTTGAAGATCAGGCCGCCGTGGTGCCGGTTGACGGTCGACTCGACGTTGAGCCAGCCGCCGTCGCCGGACCGGAAGCGGCACTCGATGCGGGTGGTGGGTTCCTCCAGCGGGCTGGCGGCGAGGAAGCGGCGTACCTCGTGCACCACACAGCCCAGGTCCTCCGGGTGGATGAGACCGGCCAGCTCGCTGCCCACCAGTTCCTCGGCGGGCCGGCCGTAGACCCCGGCGGCGGCCGGGGAGACGTACCGCAGGATGCCGTTGGGCGCGGCGATCATGATCACGTCGCTGGAGCCCTGCACCAGGGAGCGGAAGTGGTTCTCCTTCTGCGCCAGTTCCTGGGTGAGGGTGATGTTGTCCAGCAGCATGATGCCCTGCCGGATGACGAGCGCGAGCACGACGGCGCCCGCGGTGATCAGCACCACGTGGTCGGGCCGGCGGCCGTTGAGGACGTTGTACAGGATGCCCAGGGTGCACACGGCGGCGGCGAGGTACGGGGTGAGGGCGGCGAGGGAGCCGGTGAGCGGCCGGCCGGCCGGATACCGGCTGTGCTCACCGCCCGGGGCGGGCAGGGCCACGTGCTGGTGGCCCGTGCCGCGCTGTCCGGGCAGGTGCTCGTGGACCACGCGCGTGTGCCCGTCCGGTACGTGCGCCTCCTGTGCGCCCTTGCGGGGCGCCGCCCAGGGGGCGTAGGCGAGCAGCAGCGAACCGGCGAACCAGCCCGCGTCCAGCAGCTGCCCGGAGCGGTAACTGCTGTGCAGCAGCGGCGAGGTGAACAGCGCGTCGCACATCACGGTCAGCGCGAGCGCCCCGATCGCCGTGTTCACCGCGGTGCGGTTTCCGGGGGTGCGGCGGAAGTGCAGGGCGAGCACCATGCTGACGAGCGCGATATCGAGCAGCGGGTACGCCAGCGACAGCGCGGTGTGCGCCACGCTCGGTCCGTCGAACCGGGCCGCCTGGGCGAGCGCGAGGCTCCACGACAGCGTGAGCAGCGAGCCGCCGATCAGCCAGGCGTCCAGCGCCAGGCAGATCCAGCCGGCCTTGGTCACGGGCCGTTTGGCGAGCACGAGCAGGCCCACGATGGCGGGCGGCGCGAAGCACAGGAAGAACAGGTCGGCGTAGGAGGGGCTGGGCACGGGCCGCCCGAGGACGACCTCGTACCACCCCCAGACCGCGTTGCCGAGGGCCGCCATCGCCGAGGAGAGGGCGAACAGCAGCCAGGCGGAGCGGAAGCGGACGCGCGGACTGCGGGCGTACAGGAAGCAGGAGACGGCGGCGGTGCCGGCCGCGGCGCTCAGCCCGAAGTCGCCCATGATCAGCGCGACTTCCTCCGTGCCCCAGTCGAACGCGGCGCCGACGGCGTAGGCGGCGCTGACCAGGGCGAGGACGAGCTGCTCCTTCGCGCGGGTGCCCGCGACGACGGCCGGCCGGCGGGGCGGCGGCGCCTGCTGCGGTTGCGGTACGCGCACCGCTCCGTCGAGAGCGGTGGTCACAGAGGGCGGCGCGCTCACCGGGGCCTCCCGGTCTGCGCCGCTCCCGGGTCCCGACGGTCCCGGTGTGCTGGGTGCGCATGCCTCCTGCGGGCGCTGTGCCTGCGCTGGTGGTGGCTGTGGTGGCTGGTGTGGTGACCGCGTCTGCGCGCGGTCGTGCGCCAGGGTCGCCGTCGGCGGCTCCGCCGCGTCGGATCGTTCGTCCATAGGCCGTGCATCGCCCGTCGCCCCCCTCACAAATCTGAACTGTCCATCCCCGGCGCCGAACGGTCGGCGGCGCAGCCCCTGTCGGGACGATACACCAGGATCGTCACTCAGGGACATAGCTTCTCTACGCTCCGTGACGACCAGCGGGTATGTGGGTACGGGCCGCATCCGGGGGGTTGCGGAGGGTGCCGGAACCGGACTACGCCCCCGTTGTGAGGATCACGTTCCGCAGGGGCTCATGGTTCACGAACCGGGTCAGCTGGTCGACGAGCAGCCGCTTCGCACGCGGCAGGAAGGCCGAGCTGGGCCCGCCCACGTGCGGGCTGATGAGCACGCCGGGGGCCCGCCAGAGCGGGTGTCCGGGCGGCAGCGGCTCGGGATCGGTGACGTCCAGGGCCGCGCCGATACGGCCGCTCTCCAGCTCCGTGAGCAGCGCCTTGGTGTCCACGACCGGACCGCGCGCCACGTTCACGAGCAGCGCCCCGTCCTTCATCCGCGCCAGGAAATCGGCGTCCACAAGCCCCCGCGTCTCCTCCGTCAAGGGCGTGGAGAGGATCACGACATCAGCGTGTGGAAGCAGAGAGGGCAATTCGGTGAGCGGGTGCACCGGACCGCGCGCCGTGGTGCGCTCAGAGCGCGCGACGCGCGCCACCCGCGCGAGTTCAAAGGGCGCGAGCCGGTCTTCGATGGCGGCTCCGATGGAGCCGTAGCCGACGATGAGGACGGACTTGTCGGCGAGGGCGGGACGGAACGCGCTCTGCCAGCGCTCCTGTTGCTGGGCGCGCACGAAGCCGGGGATGCCGCGCAGGGAGGCGAGGGTCAGGGTGAGCGCGAGCTCGGCGGTGCTCGCCTCGTGCACCCCACGCGCGTTGCACAGCCGCACGCCCGGCCGGATGGCCGACAGTCGCGCGGTGACGTCGTCGACGCCGGCCGTCAGTGTCTGGATGACCTGGACGCCGGTCAGCTGCTCCAGCGGACGCACCTTCACCGCCCACCGCTTCATGTACGGCACCACGTACAGGACACAGTCCGCCGGATCCCCGGGAAAGGCCTGCTCCCCGTCCTCGCCCCCGTCCCAGAACAGGTACCGGAGCCCCTCGGGAAGCCCCTCGATCTCCTCGGGCGCGATGGGAAGCCACACGTCAGCACTCATGGCATGGAGGCTAGGGCCTGCCCGGCGGGTCTGGCCGGAGAAAATCTGCACCAGCTGTTCAGCGCAGGTGAGCGGGGTCTGGTGCGTGCAGCTGCAAGACGGAGGAGGGCGTCGACGCGATGGGGGTCCCCCCGCGCGAGCGAAGCCGAGCGTGGGGGAGTCGGCAACCGACGACAACGCCGCAGATGTGCGTGCCAGACCCCGCGTCTTCGGCAGGACCCGCCGGGCAGGCCCTAGGTCAGGTACGCGCGCGTGCAGAGGTTAGGTTGGGGGCCGGGCAGAGGGAGGTTCACGAGCAGGTGGAGCGCAGGACGATCGGCGCGGGGGCGCTCGCGGTGGGGGCCGTCGGACTCGGGTGCATGCCGATGAGCTGGGGGTACAGCGGGTCACGGCAGCGGGGCGACGAGTCACTCAGGACCGTGCACCGGGCGCTGGACCTGGGCTCGGCCCTCCTGGACACGGCGGACATGTACGGCCCGTTCACCAATGAGCTGCTGCTCGGGCGGGTACTCAAGGAGCGGCGGTCCGAGGCCTTCGTGTCCACGAAGGTGGGCCTGCTGGTGGGCGAGCAGCACATCGTGGCCAACGGCCGCCCGGGCTATGTGAGGCGGGCCTGCGACGCCTCGCTGCGGCGCCTGCAGACGGATGTGATCGACCTCTACCAGCTGCACCGCGCCGACCCCGAGGTCCCCGTCGAGGAGACCTGGGGCGCGATGGCGGATCTCGTCCGGGCGGGCAAGGTGCGCGCGCTGGGCCTGTGCGCGGTGGGGGCGCGCGGTGGCCGCCGCGCGGGATCCGGGCTGCACGACACGACCCTGCGCCAGCTGCAGCGGGTGCAGCAGGTGTTCCCGGTGGCCGCGGTGGAGGCGGAGCTGTCGGTGTGGTCGCCGGAGGCGCTGCGGGCACTGCTGCCGTGGTGCGAGGCGCGGGGCGTGGGTTTCCTCGCGGCGATGCCGCTGGGCAACGGCTTCCTGACCGGCACGCTGACGCCCGGCGAGGGATTCGAACCGGACGACATCCGCGCCCGCCACCCCCGTTTCACGGCCGAGATGATGGCGGCCAACCAACCGATCGTCGCGGGCCTGCGCCGCATCGCCCACCGCCACGGCGAACACGTCACCCCGGCCCAGGTGGCCCTGTCCTGGGTCCTGTCCCAGGGCCGCCATGTGATCGCCCTCCCGGGCACGAAGCGGGAGCGGTGGGCCGCGGAGAACGCGGGGGCGGCCGCCCTGCGGCTGACCCAGGAGGACCTGGCGGAGGTGTCGGGGCTGCCGGCGGCACAGGGGTCGTGGGACTGAGGGTTCCCGGGTCGGTCGGGGTGGATCGGGAACCCGGGCGGGGCGAGCGGCGTAGGAGAGGCAGGGGCTGTCGCACCTGCCGGTGGATCGCCGATGCGAAGGGACCGTGATCGTGCAACGTCGAGCTGTGCCGTCCGTGTTGGCCGTGGCCGCCCTCCTGGTGACGGCGGGCTGCTCCTCCCCCGGAGGGGGACCCCCGAGCTGGGCGGGGAGGGCGACGTCGGCGGGTACGGCATCGGGCGCGGCCCCCTCCGGCGCGGCCTCGGAGCCTGCGGCGCCGGCCAAGGGCTCGGTGAAGGTGCTGCGCACCGTCGCCGAGGGCCTGAAGACACCGTGGGGGCTGGCCCCGCTGCCCGGCGGCGGTCTGCTGGTCTCCTCCCGCGACGACGGCACGCTCACCCGGATCGACGAGAAGACGGGCCGCGAGACCGAGCTGGGCAAGGTCTCCGGGGTCTCCCCGGCCGGCGAGGGCGGTCTGCTGGGGATCGCCCTCTCCCCCGGCTACGCCTCCGACCACATGATCTACGCCTACTTCACCTCCGCCTCGGACAACCGCATCGTCCGCCTGCTGTACGACGAGCGGAAGCCGGCCGGTGAGCAACTGGGCGCTCCGGACACGGTGTTCAAGGGCATACCCAAGGGCGTTGTCCACAACGGCGGCCGGATCGCCTTCGGCCCGGACGGAATGCTGTACGCGGGCACCGGCGAGAGCGGCGAGCGGGGACTGGCCCAGGACAAGAAGTCCCTGGGCGGCAAGATCCTGCGCCTGACCCCGGAGGGCGAACCGGCTCCGGGCAACCCCTTCCCCGGCTCCCCGGTGTACTCGTACGGCCATCGCAACGTCCAGGGGCTGGCCTGGGACGACCGGCAGCGCCTATTCGCTTCGGAGTTCGGCCAGGACACCTGGGACGAGCTGAACGCGATCAAGCCGGGCGCCGACTACGGCTGGCCGCGGGCCGAGGGCAGGTCCTCCGACCCCGCCTTCGAGAACCCGATAGCCCAGTGGCCCACCGACGACGCCTCCCCCAGCGGCATCGCCTGCGTCAAGGGCGTGATCTGGATGGCGGGCCTGAAGGGCGGGCGGCTGTGGCGCATCCCGCTCAAGGGCACGGAGGCCTCGGCGGCACCCCAGTCCTTCCTCACCGGGCAGTACGGCCGCCTGCGCACGGTGGTCGCGGCGGACGGCGACAAGGTGTGGCTGGTGACGAGCAACACGGACGGCCGGGGTCACCCGAAGCAGGGGGACGACCGGGTGCTGGAGGTACAGGTGACGTAGCGTTCGCCGGACCGCTCACTCCTCTTCGGCGACCGTTTCCGGTCGCTGCTCCGGCGCCGCTTCGGCGGGCGGTGGTCCGGCAAGTCGTATCACCGCCTTCCCGGACGTCAGGTCTATCGGACCCCGTCCGGGGTCGTTGTCGCCTACGTCCTCGCGGGTCAGCTCCAGGCGGTTCTGTTCGTCCCGGGTGTGTTTGCGGCCGGGTGCGAACAGTTCCTCGAAGGCGTTGAACACGGTCCCTCCCCCGCTTTCTCCCCCTTGTGGCTTTTCTCCAGCGTAGGTCTCAGCCCGCCGTTCCGGCAGTGAGCGTCTCGGCCGGGAACAGCCCCAGCCGGTGCGCCACCGCCGCCGCCTCCCCGCGGCCCGAGACGCCGAGCTTGCTCAGGATGTTGGAGACGTGGACGCTCGCGGTCTTCGGGGAGATGAACAGCTCCTCGGCGATCTGGCGGTTGGTGCGGCCGGCCGAGACCAGCCGCAGGACGTCCCGCTCCCGGCTGGTGAGGCCGAGGGCCGCGGCCGGGTCGGCGGCGGCGAGGGCCTGCCGGGGTGCTCGGGTCAGGGTGAGGCGGGCACGCTGGGCGAGCCGGGCCACGGCGTCGGCCAGGGACCGGGCGTCGAGGTAGGCGGCGACCGCCGCGGCCAGCCGGAGCAGTTCGACCGCGCGGTCGCGTTCGTCCTCGCCGCTGTCGGCGGCGAGGAGGGCCGCGGCGAGGCGGTGACGGACCCGGGCGAGCTCGTAGGGGCGGTCCAGGCACTCGAAGGCGGTGACCACCGGGGACCAGTCGTCGGGGGTGTCGGCGCCCTGAGCGCGGCGGAGTTCGGCGCGGGTCCACTGCTCGTAGGCCTGCCAGAGCGGGGCGCCGGTGGTGAGCGTGCGTACGGCTTCGCGGAGGCGGTCGAGGATCTCGGCACGGCCCGGCTCGGCGGCGGGCAGGGCGCGGGCCTCGGCCTCCGCGGTGGCGGCGGCCCGCAGCAGCTGCCAGCCGTGGTGGTGGGTTCCGGGTGGGAAACCGTCGTCCAGGGCGCGGAGCAGTTCGGCGCGGGCGTCGTCGATGCGGCCCTCCTCGGCCGCGATGTCGAGGGTGACCCGGGCCAGGGGCAGGGAGTGCTGGGGCATGGAGTCGTGGGTGCCGAAGTGGGCGCGGGCGGCGGTGAGGTGCAGGCCGGCCTCGGCGAAGTCGCCGCGGGCCAGGGCGAGGTGGGCCAGGCGCAGGGCGCCCGCGCCGGGGGGCTTGGCGCTGTGGCGGACCTCGGTCGCGTGGGTGGCGGCTTCGGCGGCCTCCGTCCACTGGCCGAGCGCATAGAGAGACCCGGACAGATTGCCCTGCATGAAGGCCTCGAAGTCCGTCAGCCCGTGGGTGCGGGCGAAGGTGATGCCCTCGCGCAGGAGGGTGACGGCCTCCCGGTCGCGGCCGATGCCCTGCAGCTTGGAGGGCAGGTTCACATAGGCGCGGCCCGCGGTGTCGTGCACGCCCTCCGCGAGGGTGTCCCGCAGTACCTGCCGCATCTCCGCCATGCCGGTCTCGGTGTCACCGGAGTCCACCTTGAGGCTGCCCAGGGT
Source organism: Streptomyces sp. NPDC001709 (assembly GCF_053596375.1). NCBI lineage: Bacteria > Bacillati > Actinomycetota > Actinomycetes > Kitasatosporales > Streptomycetaceae > Streptomyces > Streptomyces sp. NPDC001709. The sequence continues at coordinate 138,757 of NZ_JBSFGB010000014.1, forward strand.
GAGGCGGGCGTGCAGTTCGATGTCGCGGGCGCCGACCATGTGGGCGTACTCCACGGCGCGTTCGGCGGCGGCGAAGGCCTCGGGGCCGGGGCAGTGCAGCATGGACCAGTTGGCGGCGAGAGCCAGCACCTCGGCGTGCACCTCGGACGGCGGCAGGCCGCGCACCAGGTCCTGGGCGGTGGCCAGTTCCTGCCATCCGTCGCCGCGGGCCTGGGCCTGGACGAGCCGGGAGCGCTGCACCCAGAACCAGGCGGCGCGCAGGGGGTCCGGCTCGTCCTCCAGGAGACGCAGCGCCCGCTTGGTGATCTTCAGGGCGCGTTCGCGTTCGCCGCCGAACCGGCCCGCGACGGCGGCCTCGGCCATCAGGTCGAGGTAGCGCAGCGGGGTGGTCGCCGGGTCGCAGCCGCACGGAGGGTAGACCTCGGTGTAGTCGACCGGGCGCAGGGCGGAGCGCACCTCCTCCGGGGCGCTGTCCCACAGCTCCATCGCCCGCTCCAGGAGCCCGAGTTGTTCGGTGTAGGCGTGCCGGCGGCGGGCCACGACGGAGGCGGCCAGGACGGCGGGCAGGGCCTTGGCGGCGTCGCGGGCGTGGTACCAGTAGCTGGCCAGGCGCATCACGCGCGCGTCGGCCGGGACGAGCGTGGGGTCGGCCTCCAGGGCTTCGGCGTAGCGGCGGTTGAGGCGGGAGCGTTCGCCGGGCAGCAGGTCGTCGGCGACGGCCTCGCGGACCAGGGAGTGCCGGAAGCGGTGGCCGTCGCCGGCCGGGGTGACGGTGAGGATGTTGGCGCCGACGGCGGCCCGCAGCGCCTCGATGAGATCGTCCTCGCCGAGCTGGGCCACGGCGGAGATCAGCCGGTACTCCACGGTGGAGCCGCCCTCGGCGACGACCCGGGCGACCCGCTGGGCGCTCTCGGGCAGCGCCTCGACCCGGACCAGGAGCAGATCGCGCAGGGAGTCGGTGAGACCGGTGCAGCAGCCGTCGCAGGCGGCGACGGCGAGTTCCTCAACGAAGAAGGCGTTGCCGTCGGAGCGTTCGAAGATCTCGTCCACCTGGGCGGGGTCCGGTTCGGCGGCGAGGATGCCGGCGATCTGGCGGCCGACCTCCTCGCGGGTGAAGCGGGCGAGTTCGATGCGGCGGACGGTGCGCAGCCGGTCGAGTTCGGCGAGCAGGGGGCGCAGCGGGTGGCGGCGGTGGATGTCGTCGGAGCGGTAGCTGGCGAGGACGAGGAGCCGGCCGGCACGCAGGGTGCGGAAGAGGTAGGCGAGGAGATGGCGGGTGGAGGCGTCGGCCCAGTGCAGGTCCTCCAGGACGAGCACGACCGGCTGGTTCACGGCGACCCGTTCCAGCAGGCGGGCGGTGAGTTCGAACAGGCGGGCCATGCCCTGCTCGTCGTGGCGGCCGGCGCCGGCCTCGCCCAGGTCGGGCAGGAGGCGGGCCAGTTCCTCCTCCTGTCCGTGCGCGGCGGCGGCGAACTCCTCGGGCAGGGCGTCGCGCAGGGCGCGCAGCGCGGTGGAGAACGGCGCGAACGGCAGCCCGTCGGCGCCGATCTCCACACAGCCGCCGACGGCGACGACGGCGTGCCGGCCGGCGGCCGTGGCGAACTCCTCGACGAGGCGGGTCTTGCCGACCCCGGCCTCGCCGCCGAGCAGCAGTGCCTGCGGCTCGCCGGCGCGGGCGCGGGCGAGCGCGTCGTTCAGTGTGTCCAACTCGTCGGTGCGGCCGACGAACACGGGACTGACGGACCTGGTCTCCACGGGCCCGAGCATCGCACGAGGTTCGGACGACAGGGCAGCGGTTTTCCACAGGTTCGGTGTGATCGTCGTACCGGCGACCGGAAGGGTCGTGGCAACAGACGGAAGGGCCGTACGACTGGGATGGGCAGTCGTACGGCCCCGGTCCGCACGGTCCGGAAGGCGTCCGACCCCCGTGCGGCCGCCCTCCGTCCCGCTCCGGTCCGCCGCCGCGGTGTTCACGCGGTGCGCGGGATCCGGCGCCGGCGGGGGCGGTCGGTATGGGACTCGGCCACCGCGCCGTCGTGGCCGGCCCGGCCCACGTGGCGGACGGCGCGGTTGGCCCGGGCGACCTCGAGGGCCAGGCGCTCCTGCTCGGCCTCGCGGATCAGCTGGGCGGAGCGCATCTTGTGGAATTCGAGCTCGATCATGGCGTGTCCTTCGGGGAGAGCCGGTGGTTGCGTCGCTTTCTGCGATGCCTCCACCTTCGTCTCCCAGGGGGGTGCGCCACATCGGGAGAGTTCCGCATCTTCGGGCGGCGCACGGGCCGCACGCGCGCGTAAGGGGCCTTAGGGAGTCCGTAAGGTGCTCGTGGATTCCCTAAGGCCCCTTGGGCCTGCGGGCGCTCAGCTCGCCGAAGGCAGGGCGAGCAGGGCGTCGGAGTACTTCAGAACGGCCAGCAGCAGGCCGATGACGCCGAGCGAGACACCCGCCCAGGCGACCGACCTGATCCAGGGCGCCTGCGGGCGGCCGGGGGCGCCGAAGGCGGGCCGGGCGAGCACGACGACGCCGGTGAGCAGCGCCGCCAGCGCGAACAGGCCGGCCCACAGCGCGGTGCTGTGCCAGGCGTTGCCGTAGACCGCCTTGATCTGGGTGGCGACGCTCGCGGTGGAGGAGGTCCGCAGCTGGCCGATGAGCTGCTGGCGGGCGCCGGCGACGGTGCCGATCCAGCCGCCGCTGAGCGAGACCAGGCCCAGCGCGGCGGAGACGACGGCACCGGCGCCCTGGCCGACCCCGGAGGGCCCCTTGTCCCCGGCGAGTTCTTCCTCCGCTCCGGGGTCCTCTTCCTCGGCGGTCTCGGCCGCGACGGCCTCCCCTGCGGCGGGCTCTTCCCCGGTGGGCCCTTCCGTACCGGTCCCTTCCTCAGCCCCGGGTTCCCCGGCGGCCCCCGCCCGGGCTTCCTTCTCCCCGGCGGTCCCGGTCTTCCCCCTCGTCTCGTCGTCCTCGCGCGCCTCGGTGCCGGCCTCGGCGCCTTCCTGTGTCTTCGTAGCCATGCGAGGCACCGTACGGACGCCGTCTGAGAAGTCCCTTAATGATCGTCAATGATCGTTGCGCGCGGTACGCGCGCGTGCCGCACGCCATTCGGGGGCGAGCACGGACCAGATCTCGGTGCTGGTCCGCACGCCCCCGTGCGGGTAGTTCTCGCGGAGCACGCCCTCGCGGGTCATGCCGAGCCGCCGGGCCACGTTGATGCTGGGCTCGTTGGCGCAGGACACGTGCCACTCCACGCGGTGCATGCCGCGCTCCTCGAAGGCCCAGTGCAGCATCACCCGCATGGCCCGCGTGACCAGCCCGCGCCCGGCCGCCGCCGGCTCCAGCCAGCAGCCGGCCTCGCAGACTCCGCTCGCGGTGTCCCACACCCGGAACAGCACCCCGCCGACCAGCTTGCCGTCCAGCCAGATGCCGTGCAGGCCCCCGGCGTCGGCGCCACGCTTGTCGGCGTACGACTTCAGCCAGGAACGGGCGCCCTCCAGGTCGGACACCGCGTCCGACAGCCCGATGTGCCGGCCGATGAACTCCCGTCCCCGGTCGATGTTGGCGAGGACCTCCTCGGCGTGCCAGACCTCCAGGGGCCGCAGCTCGGCGCCGTCGTCACCCAGGGATATCGCGTACATCGTGCTGCTCGTCCTTCCGCAGTTCCGCCACCGAGACCCTGCCGAGCCTCTCATGCGCCGCGCGGCACTCGGGCGGCTCGATGCTGATCCGCGGCAGACGGCGCTCCAGCCAGGCGGGCAGCCACCAGTTGGCGGCGCCGAGCAGATGCATCAGCGCGGGCACGAGCAGGGTGCGCAGCACGAAGGCGTCCAGGGCGACGGCGGAGGCGAGCGCGATGCCGAACATGGCGATCACGCGGTCGCCGCTGAGCACGAAGGCGAGGAAGACCGAGATCATGATGATCGCGGCGGAGTTGATGACCCGGCTGGTCTCGGCGAGGCCCACACGGACGGCGCGCCGGTTGTCGCCGGTCTCCAGCCACTCCTCGTACATCCGGCTGACCAGGAAGACCTGGTAGTCCATGGAGAGCCCGAAGAGGACGGACACCATGATCACGGGCAGGAAGGGCTCGATGGGGCCGGCCCGGCCGAGGCCGAGCAGTTCGCTGCCCCAGCCCCACTGGAAGACGGCGACGACGATGCCGAACGCGGCGGCCACGGCGGCGATGTTCATCACGGCGGCCTTCAGCGGGATGCCGAGCGAACGGAACGCGACGAGCAGCAGGAGACAGCCGAGCCCGATGACCGCGCCGACGAACAGCGGCAGCTTGCCGACGATCACATCCGCGAAGTCGTCGTAGCCGGCGGTGACCCCGCCGACCTGGATGTCCAGGGAGGTGCCGGTCTCCGCGCGCGGCAGCACCTTCGTGCGCAGCCGGTCCACGAGGTCGCTGGTGTCCTGCGACTGCGGCGCGGAGTCGGGGACGACGGTGAGATAGGCGGTGCCGCCGCCGGTGGCGTAGGCGGCGGGGGTGACGGAGGCGACGCCCGGGGTGGCGCGCAGGGTCTCGTCGAGGTCGTCCAGGGCGAGCTTGTCGCCGGCGCCGTCGACGTGCGTCACCAGCGTCAGGGGTCCGTTGACACCGGGTCCGAAGCCGTCGGCGAGCAGGTCGTAGGCCTTGCGGGTGGTGGAGGTGCGGGGGTCGTTGCCCTGGTCGGAGGTGCCGAGGTGGAGGGAGAGCGTCGGCAGGGCGAGCAGCGCGACGACGGCGAGGGCGAGCGAACCGAGCAGTTTGGGGTGGCGTTCGACGAGCGCCGACCAGCGGGCGGCGAGCCCGGTGGGCAGCTCGGGGCGCGGGCCGTGCTCGGCGAGCCGGCGCCGCTCGCGGCGGCTGAGGGCCCTCGGACCGATGTACGACAGCAGGGCGGGCAGCAGGGTGACCGAGGCCGCGACGGTGAGCACCACCGTCAACGAGGCGGCCACGGCGACCCCGTTGAGGAATCCCAGACGCAGGGTGAGCATCCCCAGCAGGGCGATGCACACTGTCGCACCCGCGAAGACGACCGCGCGTCCGGTGGTGGCCACGGCGTTCACGGCGGCCTCGGTGACGCTCAGGCCGCGTTTCAGTCCGCGCCGGTGCCGGGTCACGATGAACAGCGCGTAGTCGATCCCGACGCCGAGGCCGATCAGCATCCCGAGCATGGGCGCGAAGTCGGCGACCGTCATGGCGTGTCCGAGCAGCCCGATACCGGCGTAGGCGGTGCCGACGCCGACCAGCGCGGTGGCGATGGGCAGAAGGGAGGCGGCGAGCGAGCCGAAGGCGAGGAACAGCACCACGGCGGCAACGAGCACACCGACCACCTCGGCGGTGTACTCGCGCGGGGACGCGGTGAGCCCGATCGCGCTGCCGCCCAGCTCCACCTGGAGCCCGTCGGCCTCGGCGGCCTTGGCGGTGCGCACCACGTCCTGCGCCTCGGACCTGCCGATGTGGTCGGCCGGCTGGGTGAAGGTGACGGTGGCGTACGCCGTATGGCCATCGGCGCTGATCCGGTGCGCGCCCTGGCTGCCGTACGGGCCGGTCACCGAGGCGACTGCCGGCAGCGAGGCGATCCGGTCCAGGGTGCGGGTCATGGTCTGCTCGACGTCGGCGGCGCTGACGGTGCCGGTGGCGGTGTGCCAGACGACGGTGTCGCTGTCCCCGCCCAGCCCCGGGAAGCCCTCCTTGAGCAGCTGCGACGCACGGCCGGACTCGGTACCGGGGACCTCGTAGTCGTTCGAGTACGCCGCACCGGCCACGGCGGCGGCAGCGGTGACCCCGCCGAAGGCGAGGAGCCACAGCAGCACGGCGATCAGCCGATGCCGGACACACCAACGGGCGAGGTCTGCCACGGACGTGCTCCCAGAGGACGATGTGTGATCTTTGGCCGGGAACGATCGTCCATGAACGGAACAGCCCGCAAAGAAGGTATGTGTAATCGCGGAACACTCTTGCAGGCGAAAGTGATCGTTTGCCGTGTTCGTGGGCTTATTCACAGGAGTGGGAGGGACATCACAGGACACTCCGGCGAACTCTGTCACCCCGGGCGGCACTTCGGGACATCGGGTGCAGAACGACGTACGGCCCCGGAGGGCATCCCCCCGGGGCCGTACGTCGTGGAGTGCGGGCTCAGCCCTCGCTCACGCCCAGCTGCTGAAGGATCAGCTCCTTGACGCGGGCCGCGTCGGCCTGACCGCGGGTCGCCTTCATGACCGCGCCGACCAGCGCGCCGGCCGCGGCCACCTTGCCACCGCGGATCTTGTCCGCGATGCCCGGGTTGCCGGCGATGGCCTCCTCGACGGCGGCGGTCAGCGCGCCCTCGTCGGAGACGACCTTCAGGCCGCGCTTGTCGACGACCTCGTCCGGGGTGCCCTCGCCCGCGAGGACGCCCTCGATGACCTGGCGGGCCAGCTTGTCGTTCAGGTCGCCCTTCGCGACAAGCTCGGCGACCCGGGCCACCTGCTGCGGCGTGATCGCCAGCTCGTCCAGCGCCTTGCCGGACTCGTTGGCGCTGCGCGCCAGCTCGCCCATCCACCACTTGCGGGCGGAGGCGGCGTCGGCACCGGCGTCGATCGTGGCGACGATCGGGTCCAGCGCACCGGCGTTGAGGATCGCCTGCATGTCGGTGGCCGAGATGCCCCACTCGGCGAGCAGCCGGGTACGGCGGACCAGCGGCAGCTCCGGCAGGGCCGCGCGGATCTCCTCGACCCACTCGCGCGAGGGCGCGACGGGCACCAGGTCGGGCTCCGGGAAGTACCGGTAGTCCTCGGCCTCCTCCTTCACGCGGCCCGAGGTCGTCGACCCGGTGTCCTCGTGGAAGTGGCGGGTCTCCTGGACGATCTTGCCGCCGTCGTTCAGCACGGCGGCGTGCCGCATGACCTCGAAGCGGACCGCGCGCTCCACCGAACGCAGCGAGTTGACGTTCTTGGTCTCGCTGCGCGTGCCGAACTGCTCGCTGCCCTTGGGCATCAGCGACAGGTTGACGTCGCAGCGCATCTGGCCCATCTCCATGCGGGCCTCGGACACGCCGAGCGCACGGATGACCTCGCGCAGCTCACGGACGTACGCCTTCGCCACCTCGGGGGCGCGCTCGCCGGCACCGACGATCGGCTTGGTGACGATCTCGATGAGCGGGATGCCCGCGCGGTTGTAGTCGAGCAGCGAGTGCTGCGCGCCGTGGATGCGGCCGGTGGCACCGCCGACGTGGGTCGATTTGCCGGTGTCCTCCTCCATGTGGGCGCGCTCGATCTCCACGCGGAAGGTTTCGCCGTCCTCCAGCTGCACGTCGAGGTAGCCGTTGAAGGCGATCGGCTCGTCGTACTGGGAGGTCTGGAAGTTCTTCGGCATGTCCGGATAGAAGTAGTTCTTCCGGGCGAAGCGGCACCACTCGGCGATCTCGCAGTTCAGCGCGAGACCGATCTTGATCGCGGACTCGACGCCGGTCGCGTTGACGACCGGGAGGGCGCCGGGCAGGCCGAGGCAGGTCGGGCAGGTCTGCGAGTTGGGGTTGGCGCCCAGCTCGGTCGAACACCCGCAGAACATCTTGGTCTTGGTGCCGAGTTCCACATGGACCTCGAGGCCCATGACGGGGTCGTACGACGTCAGCGCGTCCTCGTACGACACCAGGTCGGTCGTGGTGGTCACGGTGAAAACTTCCCTCTCAGCCCAGCAGGACGTCGTCGTCGCCCAGCCGCTTCAGCTCACGGCAGAGGATCGCGAGGCCGGTGACGATCGCGACGGCGGACACGGTGGCGTCGATCAGCCGCAGCGTGTCGCCCTCGGCGCGGGCCTTCTTGATCTGCTTGGCGACACCGAACGCGCCGAACGCGGTGGTGGCCATGGACAGGTACGTACCGGACTTGGACTTCTTGAAGCCCTTGGCCTTGGACAGTGCGCTCACAGCGACGGTGCCTCCTCCAGCAGCGGGTGTCCCCACTTTTCCACGAAGGCGGCCTCGACGGCGGCGCCCACCTTGTACAGGCGGTCGTCCTGCATCGCCGGGGCGATGATCTGCAGGCCCACCGGGAGGTTGTCCTCCGGGGCGAGACCGCAGGGCAGGGACATGGCCGCGTTGCCCGCCAGGTTGGTCGGGATGGTGCACAGGTCCGCGAGGTACATCGCCATCGGGTCGTCGGCGCGCTCGCCGATCGCGAAGGCGGTGGTGGGCGTCGTCGGCGAGACGATGACGTCCACCTGCTCGAAGGCCTTCTCGAAGTCGCGCGTGATGAGCGTGCGGACCTTCTGCGCGGAGCCGTAGTACGCGTCGTAGTAGCCGCTCGACAGCGCGTACGTGCCGAGCATGATCCGGCGCTTCACCTCCGGGCCGAAGCCCGCCTCACGGGTGAGCGAGGTGACCTCCTCGGCCGAGTGGCCGCCGTCGTCGCCGGTGCGCAGGCCGTAGCGCAGGCCGTCGAAGCGGGCGAGGTTGGAGGAGCACTCGGACGGCGCGATCAGGTAGTACGCCGACAGGGCGAGGTCGAAGGACGGGCAGTCCAGCTCGACGATCTCGGCACCCAGCTCCTTCAGCAGCTCGACCGACTCGTCGAAGCGCTGGATGACACCGGGCTGGTAGCCCTCGCCGCGGAACTGCTTGACCACGCCGACGCGCATGCCCTGGACGCTGCCATTGCGGGCGGCCTCGACGACCGGCGGGACCGGGGCGTCGATGGAGGTGGAGTCGAGCGGGTCGTGCCCGGCGATGACCTCGTGCAGCAGCGCCGCGTCCAGGACCGTACGGGCGCAGGGCCCGCCCTGGTCGAGGGACGAGGAGAAGGCGACCATGCCGAAGCGGGAGACCGCGCCGTACGTCGGCTTGACGCCGACCGTGCCGGTGACGGCGGCCGGCTGGCGGATGGAGCCGCCGGTGTCGGTGCCGATGGCGAGCGGGGCCTGGAAGGAGGCGAGCGCGGCGGAGGAACCGCCGCCGGAGCCGCCCGGGATCTTGGTGAGGTCCCACGGGTTGCCCGTCGGCCCGTACGCGCTGTTCTCGGTCGAGGACCCCATGGCGAACTCGTCCATGTTGGTCTTGCCGAGGATGACGACGTCAGCGGCCTTCAGCTTCTTGGTGAGGGTGGCGTCGTACGGCGGGATCCACCCTTCCAGGATCTTCGAACCGACGGTCGTGGGCACGCCCTCGGTGGTGAAGATGTCCTTGAGCGCGAGCGGGACGCCGGCGAGAGGGCCGAGCTTCTCCCCGCGCTCCCGCTTCTCGTCCACGGCACGGGCCTGGGCGAGGGCGCCCTCGCGGTCGATGTGCAAGAAGGCGTGCACCTTCTCGTCGACGGCCTCGATGCGGGCGAGGTGGGCCTCGGTGACCTCGACGGCCGTCAGCTCGCCGGAGGCGATCTTCTCGGCGATCTGCGCGGCCGTGAGCTTGATGATGTTGCTGTCCGTCATGGTGGTCACTCCTCCCCCAGGATCTGCGGCACCTTGAAACGCTGCTGCTCCTGGGCCGGGGCGCCGGAGAGCGCCTGCTCGGGGGTGAGCGAGGGACGGACCTCGTCCGGCCGCATGACGTTCGTCAGCGGGAGCGGGTGCGAGGTCGGCGGTACGTCTTGGTCGGCGACCTCGCTGACGCGGGCGACCGCGCCGATGATGTCGTCCAGCTGTCCCGCGAAGTGGTCGAGTTCTTCGGGCTTCAGCTCCAGACGCGCCAGCCGGGCGAGGTGGGCGACCTCCTCGCGCGTGATGCCAGGCATGCAGCGATCCTCTGGGGTGAGTGTGTGTGGTTTGGGCTCAATCCTATGGGGCGGGGCCGGGTGGCCGTTAAACGGTTTCCCGGCCCGGTGTCCGTCAGCCCCGGCGGCCCTCCCAGACCTCGCTTTCGAGGAAGTGGTTGTCGTACCGGTCCTGCACCTCGAGGATGCTCTCCGGGGTGGCCTCGCCGACGCGGATGCGCTGGAGGTGGCGGAAGTACTCGAAGCGCTCGATGCCCGGCGTGAAGACGATGAGGATGTCGGCCGTGGCATCCGGGACGGCGGCGAAGGCGTGCGGCTTCTCCGGCGGGACGATGACGAGATCACCGTGCTCGGCGGTGACGATGTCGTCGCCGGACAGGATCTCGGCGCACCCGTCGAGCAGGTAGAACATCTCCGCCCCGTTGTGGTGGAGGTGGGGCCGTGCGCCGTCGGCGCCCTGCGCCAGGGTGACGCGCACGGTGGACAGCGCCCCTCCGGCCGAACTTTTGTCCGCCAGCAGCTGGACACGGACGGGGACGTCCCCGACCAGCTCGGCCTCGGCGCCGCGGACGATCACGGAATCGTCGAACCTGGGCACGACCAATGACATGACGTCCCCCTTTGTGGTGTTTTTGCGCAACGTGACCACAGTGGTACGAGTGCCACGCAGACCACGAACCACGCCTCGGCGCGGCCGCGCGAAGGCCGGCAGGGCCAGACCCAGCAGCCCGAAGGTGCCGTCCCTGAAGCCCTTGATGAAGCCGAGGGCGCGGGATCAGTGCCGCGGGTGGGAAAGCTACTCGGCAGCCGGAAGAGCCGCACGCGGCCGTTGCCACCCACGCGAACCACGGGCCCGCAACCACGCGGTCGTCTCCTCGGGCGGCATGGCAGCGGCGACAAGCCACCCCTGCACGGCGTCACACCCGAGATCCCGCAACCGCTCCCACGTCTCGTCGTCCTCCACCCCTTCGGCGACGACGAGCAGCCCCAGCGAATGCGCCAGATCCACGGTGCAGCGCACGATCTCCGCGTCCTCGGCGTCAACGGCCAGCCGCGCCACGAACGACCGGTCGATCTTCAGCTCGCTCACCGGCAGCCGGCGCAGATGCACCAGCGACGAATACCCGGTCCCGAAGTCGTCGAGGGACATCTTCACGCCGTGCCCGGTCAGCCCCGCCAGGGTGTCCGCGGCCCGCTGCGGATCCTCCAGCAGCACATGCTCGGTTATCTCCAGCTGCAGGGCACCCGCAGGGACCCCGTGCCGGGCCAGCCGCGCGGCGACCGACCCCGCGAACCCGGGCGTGTGGACGTCGCGCGGGGAGACGTTGACGGCGACGGGGACGCGCAGCCCCTGCGCGCGCCACTTGGCGACCTGCCCGAGCGCGGTCTCCAGGACGTACTCCGTCAGATGGGGCATCAGCCCCGAGGACTCGGCGATCGCTATGAACTCGTCCGGCGGAACCTTCCCGCGCTCGGGATGCACCCAGCGGACCAGTGCCTCCAGGCCCGCGACCTGGCCGTCGAAGCGGACCTTGGGCTGGTAGTGCAGCTGTACCTCGTGCGCGTCCAGCGCCCGGCGCAGATCGCCCAGCAGACCGAGCCGGTCGGGGGTGTTGGAGTCCCGCTTGGACTCGTACACCTCCACTCCCGTACGGTCCCTTTTCGCCTGGTACATCGCCACGTCCGCCCGCCGCAGCAGCCCTTCGGCGTCCAGCGCGTGGTCGGGGAAGACGGCGACGCCGGCGCTGGCCTCCAGGACGAGGGTGAGCCCGTCGAGATCCAGCGGGGAGCTGAGCGCGGCGACGAGGCCGCGGGCGACGCGGGTGGCCGACGTGGTGGAGTCGGCGACGGGCAGTAACACGGCGAACTCGTCACCGCCGAGCCGCGCGGCCTCCGCTCCGCGCGGCAGGGCGAGCCGCAGCCGGTCGGCTATCTGGAGCAGCAGCCGGTCGCCGGCGAGGTGACCGAGGGTGTCGTTCACCGAACGGAACCGGTCGAGGTCGATCAGCATGAGGGCGGAGCGGGCGTCGATGCGTTCGGCGTCGTCGAGGGCCGTCCAGATCCGCTCCAGCAGCCACTGCCGGTTGGGCAGCCCGGTCAGCGGGTCGCGCAGTTGCTCCTCGGCACGTGCGCGGGCCATCCACAGGGTGGAGTCCAGGGCGATGAGGGGGATGGCGAACAACGGGAGCAGGATCGGCTGGGCGTCGGCGACGACACACAGCAGCGGTGCGATGCCGAGCAGCGCGACGGCGACCAGACCCTGTCTGACCAGGGCGGTCCGGGCCACGGTGGGCACTTTGCCGTCGCGTGGGGCGTACAGATACCACTGCAGGCCGCGGCTGACGGCGAGGTAGGCGACGGCGGCGAGGACCACCTCGGGTGCGGCGGCGAAGCTCCAGCTGTCGGGCCGCCAGGGCGTCTCGACGCTCGGGACCCGGCCGAACGCGCCGAGCAGCAGCGCGCCGGCGCCGATGCCGAGGATGTCCACCGCGCCGTGCAGCACCCCCTGCCGCCAGCGGTGGCGCCGGGCGATACCGACCAGCACGACGACGGTGAGGCTGACCATGCCGGCGGGCACCCAGCCGTACAGCAGCAGGACGGCGAGGGTGAGGGCGGCGCCGGAGCCGGTGCCGCCCCACCAGCGGGCGCGGCCCAGCATCACGAGGTGGCCGACGATGACGCCGGTGAGCAGGGCCAGCGCCCAGCCGACCGTGCCGCCCGGGAAGAGGGCGTGGTGGCCGGTGAAGGCGCGGTAGAAGCCGGCGCCGAGGACGAATGCGGCGGCGGCCACGACGGCCGCGGGCAGGGCGGGCCAGGACAGGTGCCGTTCGGGGTCGGCGCCGGTCAGGGCGGGGGCGGGCTCGATGGCCAGGGGTATCGGGGGGTGGGCGTCGGCGGCGGCGCCCGGTCCGGCCGCGCGGGCATGACCGCCCGTACGCCCGTGGGCCCGCCCCGTCCACCGGGTCCCCCGCCAGGTGACCGCACGACGGCGCAGGCGCAGCCGTGAGTCCGGGGCGACGCTCTCGGTCGGTTCCATTCCCGTCCCTCTCACAGCCGGCGGTGCCCACGCCACGCGGCCCGATGTCCGACAGCCATCAGCGGCTCCGCGTTGGAGAACCCTTCCCCGCGCCCTGGGAGCGCGCGGGGATGCCCCAACCGCAGCTGGGCACGGCAGGTGCACATCCCAACAGTAGGCCGCGGATGGCTTCCACGGGCACCGGTCGTCGACGGTTGCCCGAATGCGCCCGGGCCACCCGTATGCAACTGATATGCGCCGATCGGGTGGCCTTCAACCGCTACTCCCCGGTCGAAAGCGCGACTTCGGCCGCGGCTTCGGGTCCCTGCTCCAAGAGGACGCCGAAACCGTCCTCGTTCAGGACCGGAACCTTCAGTTGCATGGCTTTGTCGTACTTCGATCCGGGGTTGTCACCCACAACGACGAACGAGGTCTTCTTCGAGACGGATCCGGTCACCTTCGCACCCCGGCTCTGCAGTGCCTCCTTGGCGCCGTCACGGGTGTGGTTCTCCAGGGTGCCGGTGACGACGACCGTGAGCCCCTCCAGCGGGCGCGGGCCCTCGTCCTCGCCGGTCGAGGCGTCCTCCAGCGGGACTCCGGCGTCCTTCCACTTGCGGACGATCTCGCGGTGCCAGTCCTCGGCGAACCACTCCTTGAGTGCGGCGGCGATGATCGGGCCGACGCCGTCGGTGGCCGCCAGCTCCTCCTCGGTGGCCTGTTCGATGCGGTCGATGGAGCGGAACTCGCGGGCCAGGGCCTGTGCGGCGACCGGGCCGACGTGCCGGATGGACAGGCCGTTGAGGAACCGGGCCAGCGGGCGCTGCTTGGCCGCCTCGATGTTCTCCAGCAGGGCGAGGGTGTTCTTCTTCGGCTCGCCCTTCTGGTTGGCGAAGACCGTGACGACCTTCTCCTCGCCCGTCTTGGGGTCCCGCTTGGGCAGACCGCTGTCGGGGTCGAGGACGTAGGCCTTGATGGGCAGCAGCTTCTCCACCGTCAGGTCGAACAGGTCGCCCTCGTCCACCAGCGGCGGGTCGGCCGGCTCCAGCGGACGGGTGAGCGCGGCGGCTGCCACCCCGCCGAAGTGCTCGATGTCCAGGCACTCCCGGCCCGCGAGGTAGGAGACGCGCTCGCGCAACTGGGCAGGGCACGTGCGGCCGTTGGGGCAGCGGAGGTCGACGTCGCCCTCCTTCATGGGCCGGAGCGGTGTGCCGCACTCGGGGCACTCGCCCGGCATCACGAACTCCCGCTCGCCGCCGTCCCGCAGGTCGACGACCGGGCCGAGGATCTCCGGGATCACGTCACCGGCCTTGCGCAGGACGACCGTGTCCCCGATGAGGACGCCCTTGGCCTTGACGACCTCCTGGTTGTGCAGGGTGGCGAACTCCACCTCGCTGCCCGCGACCGTGACCGGCTCGACCTGCGCGTACGGCGTGACCCGGCCGGTGCGGCCGACGCCCACCTTGATGTCGACGAGCTTGGTGTTGACCTCTTCCGGCGCGTACTTGTAGGCGATCGCCCAGCGCGGCGCACGCGCGGTGGAGCCGAGGCGGCCCTGGAGGCGGATCTCGTCCAGCTTGACGACGACACCGTCGATCTCGTGCTCCACGGAGTGGCGGTTCTCGCCGTAGTGGGCGATGAACTCGCGTACGCCGTCGAGGTCGTCGACCACGCGGTTGTGCGGGGAGGTGGGCAGGCCCCAGGTCTTCAGCAGGTCGTACGCCTGGGAGAGGCGGGTCAGGCCCGTGAAGCCCTCCAGGGCGCCGATGCCGTGGACGACCATGTGCAGCGGTCGGGTGGCGGTGACCCGCGGGTCCTTCTGGCGCAGCGAACCGGCGGCGGCGTTACGGGGGTTGGCGAACGGCTTGTCACCGGCGGCGACCAGGCGTTCGTTCAGTTCGAGGAACTTCTCCATCGGGAAGTAGACCTCGCCGCGGATCTCCACCAGGTCCGGCACCTTGTCGCCCTTGAGGCGGTCCGGGATCTCCGTGATCGTACGGACGTTGGGGGTGATGTCCTCGCCGGTGCGGCCGTCGCCGCGGGTCGCCGCGCGCGTGAGGCGGCCGTTCTCGTACGTGAGGTTGACCGCGAGGCCGTCGACCTTCAGCTCGCACAGGAAGTGGTAGTCCTGGTCGCCGAGTTCACGAGCGATGCGGTCGGCCCAGGCGGCCAGCTCGTCGTCGTTGAAGGTGTTGTCGAGCGAGAGCATGCGCTGGCGGTGCTCGACCGCGGTGAACTCCGTCGCGTACGACCCCGCGACCTTCTGGGTGGGCGAGTCCGGGGTGCGCAGCTCGGGATACTGCTCCTCCAGCGCCTCCAGGGTCTTCAGGAGCTTGTCGAACTCGGCGTCGCTGATGACGGGAGCGTCCTTCACGTAGTACCGGAAGCGGTGCTCCTCGATCTGCTCAGCGAGCTGCGCGTGCTTGTCACGTGCCTCGGCGGGCACTGCCGTCTCCGCCTGCTGCTTGTCGCCGGCCACCGTGTTGTCCTCCCGTTACTCTGGGTTGTCCGCGAGGGATCTCGCCGCCCGGACGCAGTGGGCGAGGGCCTGCCGCGCGTAGGCGGGGGAAGCGCCCGCCAGACCGCACGCCGGGGTGACCGTGACGGCCTGCGCGAGCAGCCCCGGATGCAGCCCCAGCCTGCGCCACAGCGTCCTGACACCCATGACGCTACCGGCAGGGTCTGACAATGGGCCGTCCGTGCCCGGCACGACACCGGCGAACAGGCGCGTGCCGCCCTCCACGGCCTCGCCGATCGCGTCGTCGTCACGTTCGGTGAGCAGGGAGAAGTCGAAGGAGACGGCGGCCACGCCGGCCCGGCGCAGCAGGGCGAACGGCACGTCGGGCGCGCAGGAGTGGACGACCACGGGCCCGCCCGCGTGCGCCGCGATCACGTCCCGCAGGGTGGCCTCCACGACCTGCCGGTCCACGGCGCGGTGCACGCGGTAGCCGCTGGCGGTACGGACCTGTCCGCGCAGTACGGCGGTGAGGGAGGGCTCGTCGAGCTGGAGCACGAGCCGGGCGCCGGGGACACGGCGCCGTACCTCGGCGAGGTGGAGCCGCAGCCCCTCTCCGAGCGAGGCGGCGAGGTCCCGGCAGGCGCCGGGGTCGGAGAGGGCGGCCTCGCCGTTCTTCAACTCGACCGCGGCGGCGAGCGTCCAGGGTCCGACGGCCTGCACCTTCAGGTCGCCCTCGTACCCCTGGGTGAACTCCTCCAGGGCGTCCAGGTCCTGCCCGAGCCAGGACCGGGCCCGCTTGGTGTCCCGGCCCGGCCGGTCCCCGATCCGCCAGCCGCTGGGCTCCACGCGCGCGTACAGCTCGACGAGCATCCCTGCGGTACGGCCGATCATGTCGGCGCCGGGGCCGCGCGCGGGCAGCTCGGGCAGGAAGGGGAAGTCCTCGAAGCTGCCGGTGACGGTCTTGGCCGCTTCCCGCGCATCTCCGCCGGGCATGGACCCCACTGCGGTGGCCGGGGGGAACCTCAACTGGGTGCTCTCACTCACTCCGGCAGGGTATGCCGTTCCCGCCCGAGGGGGCTCCGCCCCGGATCTCGGCACCTCCTGCCGCGCTCACCGCCCCGGACGCACCGTCAGGTCGTTGACCTCCGCGTCCCCGGGCAGGTCCAGGGCCATGAGGATCGTCGTGGCGACCGACTCGGGGTCGATCCACTTCGAGGCATCGTAGTCCTTGCCCTCCTGCTGGTGGACCTTGGCCTGCATGGGGCTGGCCGTGCGGCCGGGGTAGACCGAGGTGACACGGACGCCGTTGCCGTGCTCCTCCTGGCGCAGGGAGTCGGCGAGGGCCTTCAGGCCGTGCTTGGAGGCGGCGTACGCGGACCAGCCGGCGTGGGCGTTGAGGCCGGCGCCGGAGTTGACGAAGATCACATGGCCGCGGGCCGCGCGGAGCTGGGGCAGGAAGTGCCGGGTCAGCTCTGCGGGGGCGATCAGATTGACGTTGAGCTGGTGGCGCCAGGACTTGGGGGTCAGGTCGCCGACCTCGCCCAGGTCGACGACGCCGGCGATGTGCAGCAGCGAGTCCACTCGGTCCGGCAGGGTCTGGTGGGAGAACGCCCAGGACAGCTTGTCCGGGTCGGCCAGGTCGCCCACCAGGGTGCGGGCGCCGGGAAACTCCGCCGCCAGTTCCTTCGCGCGGCCCGCGTCGCGCGCGTGCAGCACGAGTTCGTCCCCGCGCGCGTGCAGGCGGCGGGCGACGGCCGCGCCGATGCCGGACCCGGCCCCGGTGATCACATGTGTAGCCATGCCCGCCATGCTCGCATCAGTGGACGCCCAGCTGCTCCTCCAGGTAGGCCAGGGCGCCCACCGGCTCCTCGGCGAAGAAGACCAGCTCCGTCAGCGGGCGCGGGAGGAAGCCCTCGTCCTCCATGCGGTGGAACTGCTCGCGCAGACCGTCGTAGAAGCCCGCCGTGTTCAGCAGCACCACCGGCTTCTCGGTGTGGCCGTGCTTCTTCAGCTCCAGGATCTCGGTGGCCTCGTCCAGCGTGCCGGTGCCGCCCACCATGATCACCACGGCGTCGGCCTTCTCCAGCAGCAGCTTCTTGCGTTCGGCGAGGTCCGCGGCGATGACCATCTCGTCGGCGCCGGGCCGCATCTTGCCGGCGAGGAACTCCACGGACACGCCCAGCAGCCTGCCGCCCGCCTCCTGCACCCCGTCGGCGACGACCTTCATCAGACCGACGTCGGAGCCGCCCCACACCAGGGTGTGACCACCCTTGCCGATCAGTTCCGCGAACTCGCGCGCGGGGCGCGTATAACGCTCGTCGAGGTCGGCGGCGGACAGGAAGACGCAGATATTCATGGCCCCTACCGTACGGCCCTGCCGCACGGGCCGTACCGCGCGGGAAGAGGCGCGGGAAGAAGCGCGGGCCCGCCGGTGCTGTCCCTGTATGACCGAAGGACACACCATCACCATCGAGAAGAGCGGGCAGCACGTGCGCGTGGTGCACGGCGACCAGGTGCTCGCGGAGAGCGACCGCCCGCTGGTGCTGCGCGAGACGGGCTGTCCGGCGCGGTACTACATCCCCGCCGAGGACGTACGCCTCGACCTGCTGACCCCCTCCGGCACCCACACCGTGTGCCCCTTCAAGGGCACGGCGTCCTACTGGTCCCGCCCGGACGCACCGGACCTGGTGTGGGCGTACCCGGACCCGAAGCCGGGCGTCGCGGAGATCAAGGATCACTTCTGCTTCTACGACGTCGACGTGTCGTGAACGATGAGTCCATGCCGGTACGGCAGTCTGCACCGGCATGGACAAGAAGACGACTTCACGCGACGGCACCGGCCTCGCGTACGCGGTGACCGGCCAGGGGCCGACGGTGATCCTGGTGAGCGGAGCGATGTCCACCGGAGGCACCCTGGCGCCCCTGGCGCATCGGATCGCGGACCGCTGCACGGCCGTCGTCTACGACCGCCGGGGCCGCGGCGCGAGCGGTGACACCCCGCCCTACTCGGTCGAGCGCGAGGTCGAGGACCTGGCCGCGCTGATCGACGCCGTGGGCGGTGACACGGCGCTGTTCGGGGTCTCCTCGGGCGGCGCGCTGGTGCTGGAGGCGGCGGCGAGCGGGCTGCCGATCCGCCGGGCGGCCGTGTACGAGGTGCCGTACGCCGACGCCCTGGAGGGCGGCGCGGAGCGGGAGGCCGCGTACAAGGAGAACCTGACCAAGGCGCTCGCGGACGGCAGGCGCGGGGACGCGGTGGAGCTGTTCCTGCGGCTGACCGGCCTCGGCGAGGAGATGATCCAGGGCGCCCGCCAGTCGCCGATGTGGGCCGGGATGGAGGCGGTGGCGCCGAGTCTCGCGTACGACGACACGGTGATGGGCGACGGCCTGCTCCCGCGGGAGAGGCTCGCCGCGATCTCCGTACCGGTGCTGTCGGTCGCGGGCGGGGCGAGCCCCGAGTGGATGCGGGCGGCGAGCCGGGAGGTCTCCAGGGCCGTACCCGAGGGAGCGTACCGCGAGCTGGAGGGCCAGACCCACATGGTGGAGCCGGATGTGCTGGGACCGGTGCTGGCGGAGTTCGTCGAGGGATAGGGCCTGTCCGGCGGATCATGACGGACAGGCCCTGGGCGGCTCTACACCGCCGCGGTCGTCGCGCGCGTGGTCGACGCGATCGTGGCCGAGCCCACCACGCGCGTGCCGTCGTACAGGACGATCGCCTGGCCGGGGGCGACGCCGCGGACCGGGTCGGTGAAGGTCACGCGCAGCTCACCGTCGACCGGTGCGGCGGTGACCTCGGTCTCGCCGCCGTGGGCGCGCAGCTGGGCGGTGTAGGTGCCGGGGCCGGTGGGGGCCGTGCCGCACCAGCGGGGCTTGATCGCGGTCAGGGCGGTGACGTCCAGGGCGGCGGCCGGGCCGACCGTCACGGTGTTCGACACCGGAGAGATGTCCAGGACGTAGCGCGGCTTGCCGTCGGGGGCCGGGGTGCCGATCCTGAGGCCCTTGCGCTGGCCGATGGTGTAGCCGTAGGCACCCTCGTGCGTCCCCAGTTTGGTGCCGGACTCGTCGACGATGTCGCCCTCGGCCTTGCCGAGCCTGCGGGCGAGGAAGCCCTGGGTGTCGCCGTCGGCGATGAAGCAGATGTCGTGCGAGTCGGGCTTCTTGGCGACGGCCAGGCCCCGCCGCTCGGCCTCGGCGCGGATCTCGTCCTTGGTGGTGACCGTGTCGCCGAGCGGGAACATCGCGTGGGCGAGCTGCTTCTCGTCCAGCACACCGAGGACGTACGACTGGTCCTTGGCCATGTCGGAGGCGCGGTGCAGCTCGCGGGAGCCGTCCGAGTTCACGATCACCTTGGCGTAGTGGCCGGTGCAGACCGTGTCGAAGCCGAGGGCCAGCGCCTTGTCGAGCAGCGCGGCGAACTTGATCTTCTCGTTGCAGCGCAGGCAGGGGTTGGGGGTGCGGCCGGCCTCGTACTCGGCGATGAAGTCCTCGACCACGTCCTCGCGGAAGCGGTCGGCGAGGTCCCAGACGTAGAACGGGATGCCGATGACGTCGGCCGCGCGGCGGGCGTCGCGGGAGTCCTCGATGGTGCAACAGCCCCGCGCGCCGGTCCGGAAGGACTGCGGGTTCGCGGAGAGCGCGAGGTGGACGCCGGTGACGTCGTGGCCGGCTTCCGCGGCGCGCGCGGCGGCGACGGCGGAGTCGACCCCGCCGGACATGGCGGCGAGGACGCGGAGGGGGCGCTGCGGGGTCTCAGTCATAGCCCTTCCAGGGTACGGGGCCGTGGGAACCGGGGGCGCCGGATATCCGTTGCCGATCACATGGGGGCGACTCAGGGGACGGCGGCGGGCGACGGGGACCGGCGGCTGGGGCGGCGGGCCCTGCTCGTCGGCGGGGCGGCGGCCGCCGTGGGCACGGCCGCGCTGGCGCGCGAGGAGCTGTCGCACCTGTGGTGGCGGCTGCCCGGGGTGGAGAAGCCGCGGGTGGCGGGGGCCGTGGACTTCCGGGGCGCGCGCTGGGTGCCGGCCTCCCCGGCCAACTACCGGCGGGCGAACCGGCCGGACGACTACGCGGTCGACCGTGTCGTCATCCACGTCACACAGGGCGACTACGCGAGCGCGGTGAAGGTCTTCCAGGACCCGGCGCACGGCGCGGCGGCGCACTACATCGTGCGCAAGGACGGCCGGATCACCCAGCTGATACGGGAGCTGGACGTGGCCTTCCACGCGGGCAACCGGGAGTACAACGAGCGCAGTGTCGGCATCGAGCACGAGGGCTTCGTGGACGACGCCTCCTCCTTCACGGACGCCATGTACGCGTCCTCGGCGCGGCTGACGGCGGCGATATGCGGGCGGTACGGCATGGCCGTGGACCGCGAGCACATCATCGGGCATGTGGAGGTGCCGGGCACGGATCACACCGATCCGGGGCCGCACTGGGACTGGGAGCGGTATCTGCAAAAAATCAAGGTCTAGCCCCTTTTTGTCCCGTAGGAGGCGTTCTATCCTGTTAATAGACCTACGAGACGAGTGAGGGAGTTCAAGCGGAGTAGCCGACTTCAGCGAGATACCTGTTATCTCTTCAAGGAGAGGAAACACCGTCTCCGCTGGTGCCGACATCGACGCTCGGGCTGAGAGGCCGAAAGGTTGCAAGGACTGGACCTGACGGCGACCCCCATTACCTGATCCGGACAATACCGGCGAAGGGAACCCGCCTCGTAGGTCGCTTTCGTGCGCTCAGCTGAGCCCTGCCACCCGGGCGCGTTCCACCGCCGGGCCGATCGCCTTGGCAACCGCTTCGACGTCCGCCTCCGTGGAGGTGTGGCCGAGGGAGAAGCGCAGGGTGCCGCGGGCCAGGTCCGGATCGGTGCCGGTGGCGAGCAGGACATGGCTGGGCTGGGCGACGCCCGCGGTACAGGCGGAGCCGGTCGAGCACTCGATGCCCTGGGCGTCCAGCAGAAGCAGCAGGGAGTCGCCCTCGCAGCCGGGGAACGTGAAGTGCGCGTTGGCCGGGAGGCGGCCCCCGGTGGCCGGGTCGCCGCCGAGGACGGCGTCCGGGACGGCACCGCGGACGGCCGCGATCAACTTGTCGCGCAGGGCGCCGATCTCGCGGGCGAACCACTCGCGCCGCTCGGTGGCGAGCCGGCCCGCGACGGCGAAGGAGGCGATGGCGGGCACGTCGAGGGTGCCGGAGCGGACATGCCGCTCCTGACCGCCGCCGTGCAGGACCGGTACGGGGGTCTGGTCGCGGCCGAGAAGCAGGGCGCCGATGCCGTACGGGCCGCCGATCTTGTGGCCGGAGACGGTCATCGCGGCGAGGCCGGAGGCGGCGAAGTCGACCGGTACCTGACCGAAGGCCTGGACCGCGTCGGCGTGCATCGGGATGCCGAACTCGGCGGCCGCTTCGGTGAGTTCACGGACCGGCAGGATCGTGCCGATCTCGTTGTTGGCCCACATCACGGTGACCAGGGCGACGTCGTCGGGGTTGCGGGCGATGGCCTCGCGCAGGGCGTCGGGGTGGACGCGGCCGTAGGAGTCGACGGGGAGGTACTCGACCGTCGCGCCCTCGTGTTCGCCGAGCCAGTGGACGGCGTCGAGGACGGCGTGGTGCTCCACGGGGCTGGCCAGGACGCGGGTACGGGCCGGGTCGGCGTCACGGCGGGACCAGTACAGGCCCTTGACGGCGAGGTTGTCGGCCTCGGTGCCGCCCGAGGTGAAGACGACCTCGCTGGGACGGGCGCCGAGTGCTTCCGCGAGGGTCTCGCGGGATTCCTCGACCGTACGGCGGGCCTGGCGGCCGGATGCGTGGAGGGAGGAGGCGTTGCCCGTGATGCTCAACTGGGCGGTCAGGGCCTCTGCCGCCTCCGGGAGCATCGGGGTTGTCGCGGCGTGGTCGAGGTAAGCCATGGTGTGCCGATTCTACGGCGCCGGGTTCCTGCGGTTGGCTTCGGCCGTGCAGGTTGGCTGGCTTGCCGTGCGCCTTGCGTTGACTGCACCTGGTCTTGGCGGCGAGGTGCCCTGCACTGTCGGCCGTGCCCACCCTCCCCCACCCTTGGCTTCGCTCGAGCGGGAGGTAGCCCCATGGCCCTGCGGAACGGCTGCCGACGGCGGTGGCGGTTCGGCTGCCTTACGGCGGGGGCGGCTCGGCTGCCCTGCGGCCGGTAGCAGTCCGGCTGTCTTACGGCGGGAGCGCCTGGTCGTCTTACGGCGGGAGCAGTCCGCTGCCTTGCGGCCGGTAGCGGTTCTGCTGCCTTACGGCGGTAGCGGTTCGGCTGCCCTACGGCGGTAGCGGCTCGGCCGCCTTGCGGCGGTAGCAGGGGCCGTTTGCGGCGGTAGCGGCTCGGCTACCCCTGCCGCGGTGGCGGTTCGGGTGCCCCGGTGGGGACGGGGCGGACGTTGCGGCCGGTGCCCCGTCGTCCTCGGGGGTCGGTCGGTCAGGTGGGGCCTGGGTCGGTCACAGGCTCCACGACAGCGTGTGGGAGACCTCCATGGCGATCGCCAGGACGGCGAGGTCGGCCACGCCCAGGGCGAGGCCCAGCAGGGCTCGGCCGCGGCGGGCGGTGCCGCGCCAGAGGGCGACGGCGGCCAGGACGATGGCGATCGGGCCGAGGAAGACGTTGAGGACGAGCAGACCGAGCAGGCCGAGGATGAAGGACGCCACGGCCATGCCGTCGGCGTCCCGCGCGGCCGGGCGGGTGTCGTTGCTGCTCGTGACCGGTGCGGTGAGTTGCATGGTGCTCAGCTCCTGGAAGTCGTGGCGGACGGTCAGTTGGCCGACGTACGGCGTCGGCGGCCGTGGCGCTCGCGGATCGCGAAGATGCCGAGCCAGACGGCGATGACGGCGGCGACGACGCCGGTGACGGTCAGCGGTGCGTGGGCCACGGTGCCCAGCACGACACCGAGCAGCATGAGCGCGGCGACGAGGAACAGCATGGGATCAGATCCCCCCTCCGGGGTGCCTCGTAATTCGGGCCGGTGTGAAGTTTCGGTGAACAGTTGTAGTAACACTTGTTCACTGACTTCTACTCTAGCGCGCTTCCCGGCTTCCAAATTCCAGAGAACAGTTGTTAACTGGATGACATGAGTCACACCCTCGGTATCCGGCAGGCCCAGAAGCAGAAGACCCGGCAGGCGTTCCTCGACGCGGCGCTCGCGCTGCTGGAGGAGCAGAGCCTGAGCAGCCTGGGCCTGCGCGAGGTCACCCGGGCCGTCGGCGTCGCCCCGACCGCCTTCTACCGGCACTTCCGCTCGACCGCCGACCTCGGTGTGGCGCTGGTCGACGAGGCGCTGGGCAGCCTGCACCCGATGGTGCGGACGACGGTGTCCACGGCGGGCGGCAGCGAGGAACGCATCGCGCGTGCCATCGAGTTGATCGCCCGGCACGTGGACACACACCCCGCGCACGTCCGGTTCATCGCCCGTGAGCGGCACGGCGGGGTGCAGCCGGTGCGGGAGGCCATCCGGGCCCAGCTGGTCCGGTTCGCCGAGGAGGTGAAGGCCGAGCTGGCCAAGGACCCCGAGGCGGCGGGTTGGAGCGACGACGACCTGCTGATGCTCGCGCACCTCTACGTCGACCAGATGCTCATCACCGCCTCGCTGTTCCTGGAGGCCCTGGAGGCCCCGGCGGAGGAGCGGGAACGCGTCACCCAGCTCGCCACCCGGCAGCTGCGGCTCATCACCATCGGCCGCAGCCACTGGGTGGACCAGGCGGGCTGAGATCTGCCCTTCGCTCAGCCCTGCTGGGCCTGACCCCCGGCCTTTCCTCCGGTCTGGCCCCCCGGGCCGCCGCAGCCGCCGCCGAACCCGCCCTGCCCGGAGGGCCCGCCGCTCGGCACGCCCGACGGCATGCCCGACGGTCTGCCCGAGGGCAGCGACGACGGGTTGCCGGTCGGCCTGGCCGTGGACGCGCCCGACGGCATCCCGCTCGGGCGGTGGCGCCCGGCGCCGCCGGTGGGCATGCCGGAGGGCCGCCGACAGCTCTGCCGCCCACCGGAGTCACCGCTGCCGGAGGAGGACGAGCCGCCCGAGCCGCAGGCGCTCAGCAGCAGCGGGGACAGCGCCAGCAGGGCGACGGCGGGGAGGAGTCGGGCACGCTTCATGAGAGTCAGCTCCGCGAAGTATGAGGAAGTCCTGAGGAGCCGCACTCAACCAACCGTGCCTTGGGGTGCCTTGGGCCCGCCCTGTGCCTCCGCTGTCAATGCGAGGTCGGCTCCGGCTCCTGGTACAAGGCCGTGACGGAACGGGCCGCGGCCAGCAGTTCCGCGCGGGCCTCGGGTGGGTCCAGCAGCTCCACCCGGTCGGAGAACGCGAGGAGTTGGCGGACCGCGCGCAGCATCGGGTACGACAGCCGGGCGCTGACCCACTCGCTCTCGCCGTCGTCGTCCGACAGAGCGGTCAGCTCGGCGGCGGCCACCCGCCGGAACATGTCCAGCCACTCCCGCCGTACCCGTACGGTCACCTCGATCCCGCCCTCCCGTTCCTCCACCTGGCGCCGCAACACCTCCCAGGCGTTGGCGAGTTCGACACCGGGGCGGCGCCGTACGGGCTCGTCCAGCGGCCGGGCCGAGCGGATCCGGTCGGCGCGGAACAGCCGGGGCGCACCGCGCCGGTCGGCGACCAGGTACCAGACCCCGGCCTTGGCGACGAGGCCGTACGGGTCCACGGTGTAGTTCCGCGGCTCCCGCTCCCCGCTGTGCCGGTAGCGCAGCCTCAGGCGCCGGTCGGAGAAGACCGCGTCCTGGAGCACCTCCAGGTCGACGGCCTGCTGGGGGCCGCTCTTCCAGCGGGTGGCGTCCACCAGGATGCGGCGGCTGGTCACCTCTGCGGCGGGCCGGTACGGGGCGGGCAGCGCGGCCATGACCTTGCGCAGGGCCGAGCCGAGGGCCGCGTCGAGGCCGAGCGCGGCGTGGGCGCCCTGGGCGGCCAGGATGAACAGGGCGCGGGACTCGTCGGCGGTCAGCCCGGTGACGTCGGTGCGGAAACCGGCGAGGAGTTCGATGCCGCCGTGCCGGCCGCGCTCGGCGTAGACGGGGACGCCGGAGGCGGACAGCGCCTCGATGTCCCGGTAGATGGTGCGGACCGAGACCTCCAGCCGGTCGGCGAGTTCATGCGCGGGGACGCGGCCCCGGGTCTGCAGGAGCAGCAGGATCGACAGCAGCCGGTCGGACTTCACGCGCCCAGAATCCCGCCCCGGTGGGGCTCCTCGCAAATGTTGACGGAGGTTGTCAGGTTATTCCGCGATCCTCGTTTCACCGACCCACGGAGAGGCATCTCATGACCACCACCGGCTTCATCGACCCGCGCCCCGTCTACACCCGCGCCACCGAGCAGGCGGCGGCCCTGATCAGGGCCGTGCGCCCCGAACACCTCACGGCCCCGACCCCTTGTTCGGAGTTCGACGTGCGGGCCCTGCTGAGCCACATCGTCGGCGCGACCCGGCGGATCGCGGTGGTCGGCGAGGGCGGTGACGGACTCGCGGTGCGGCCCTTCGCCGACGGCGTCGCCGACGAGGGGTGGGCGGAGGCCTACGGCGAGGTACGCACCCGGGTCCTGAAGGCCTGGGAGAGCGACGAGCGGATGACCGACCCGGTCCGGGTGCCGTGGGGCGAGGTGCCCGGCCATGCGGCCCTCTCCGGCTATGTGATGGAGATCGTCACGCACACCTGGGACCTCGCGGAGGCCATCGGCCACCCGGGCGGACTCGACCCGGAACTCGCCGAGTTCGCCCTGGCCACCGCCCGCGCGGTCCTGCCCGACTCCCGCCCTCGCGACGCCGACACCCCCTTCGACACCCGCCGTGAGGCCCCCGAAGGCGCCGACGTCTACACAGAACTGGCAGCCTGGCTGGGCCGCTCCCCCCTGAGCCGAGCCTGACCCACCCCACCGGCCGCCGGCGCCGAACTCCCCGCCCGGCCGGCCGGGCAGCCGCGCCACCGTCGGCTTGTGTCAGGTGAGTCTGGCGCGGGCCAGTTGGCGGGACTGGGCGACCAAGTGGTTGTCCGTGTCCCAGACCTCGGCGTCCTCCTCCAGGAAGCCGCCGGCCAGGTTGCGGGTGGTGATGGACACCCGCAGCGGACCGGGGGCCGGGCGGCGGCGGACATGGACGGTGAGTTCCACCGTGGGGACCCAGCCCTTCAGGCCGAGTTCGAAGGCGGTGGGAGGCAGGGCGTCCACCGCCAGCAACAGGGAGAGGGGGTCGGCGTCACGGCCGTCGGCCAGGCCGAACCAGGCGCGCATCTCGCCCTTGCCGGAGGGCGCGCCGAGGGCCCAGCCGAGGGTCGCCGGGTCCAGCTTGAGCATCAGCCGGTCGGCGATGGCCGAGCTGCCCGGCACGGGGGCGGGTGAGTCGTCGGGGCCGAAGCACTGGTCCAGGGGCGGGATCGGCGGCGGCGTCGCTGTCGTACGGACGTCGTCGGGGAGGGCGGCGAGGTCGCCATAGGAGGCGAGGACGCGGATGCGTTCGACCTCGTTGCCCTCGTCGTCGTACTGGAAGAGCGAGGCCTGGCCGGTGGAGAGGGTGCGGCCGGTACGGACCGGCTGCGTGCGGATCACCGCGGGGCCCGGCTGGGACGCGGTCAGGTAGTACGCGGAGACGGTGAAGGGGTCCGGATGCGGCAGCGCGTCCGCGAGGGCCCGGCCGAGCACGGCCAGCAGATAGCCGCCGTTGACGGCGTTGATGATGGTCCATCCGGCGGAGAGGTCGATGTCGTAGACACCGGGCTCGCGCCGGATGACCGCGGTGTCACGGTCGAACTCGCTGTCGCCGATCACGGCCCGGGACGGTGCGGAAGCTGCTTCTGGCATGGGTGAACGGTACAACATGAAATTACTAAGCGGTAGCTTTTTATGTGCACTCCCAGTGATCCACCGGGTACCCTGGCGTGCAGGATCCGCCTCCCGGGTGAGGTTCCGGCAATTTCTAAGTAAGTGTCCGGACACGTCCACAACCTCGAGGCCCTGTTTCCCCTCTATGGGGACATGAGCCTCACCGGGACTCCGTTCCTCTACACGACCATCGTGCTGGCCGTGGTCGCACTGATACTGCCGCTCGTCCTGTGGTCGCGGGTGCGCGGGCCCAAGCCCCTGCGTGCCGCGTCGCGGCTTGGCATGCTGCTGTTCGCCCAGGGCACGGCCGTCACACTGATCTTCGTTCTGGTCAACAACCAGAACAACCTGTACGACAACTGGGCCGACCTGCTCGGCACCGGCAACCACGTCCAGCAGGCCCAGGACCTGGGCCGGGACGGCACCGGCGGTATAGCGGTGAAACGGTTGCCCAAGGTCAAGCAGACCTTCACGGCGGCCGAGGGTCCCGGTATGCACGCGGCGGGCGGAGTCCGTGTCACCCAGCTCAAGGGCCGGGTCTCCGGGGTGAACGCCGAGGTCTACGTCTGGCTGCCGCCGCAGTACAACGACCCGGCCTACCGCAACAAGAAGTTCCCGGTGGTGGAGGTCCTGCCCGGCTATCCCGGTTCGGCGAAGGCCTGGTTCGGCTCCATGAAGGCGCACGAGCAGCTGCTGCCGCTGATGAGGAGCGGCCAGGTGGCGCCCTTCATCCTGGTCGCCCCGCGCACCAACCTGCTGGCCGGCGTGGACACCGGCTGCGCGAACATCCCCGGTCAGGTCAACGCCGACACCTGGCTCAGCATCGACGTGCCGAAGATGGTCACGGACAACTTCCGGGCCGAGCCGGCGCCGCAGGGCTGGGCCGTGGCCGGGTACTCGGCGGGCGCCCACTGCGCGGTCAAGCTGGCCGTGGCGCACCCGGACCGCTACCGGGCCGCCGTCAGCCTGTCCGGCTACAACGACCCGATCGGCGAGCGCAACTCCCTCGCCGCGCAGAACCCCGCCGTGCGCAACGACAACAACCCCTACATGCTGTTGAAGAAGGCGGCCGTGCCGCCGCGGATCGCGCTGTACATCTCCGGCGAGTCCGGCGACGGCTACCAGGCGGGCGTGGCGCTGGAGTCCATCGCCAAGGCGCCCACGACCGTGCACGTGGTGTTCCTGCCGCGCAGCCTGGGCGGCCACAACATGGCGCTGTGGCGGCCCCAGATCGACACGGTGTTCCGCTGGCTGACCGTCCAGATGGGCCAGAGTCACGTCAAGGGCCAGGACCACTCCGTCACCGGAACCACGGGTTCCCTCACCGGGAACGCCGCCGGAACCACCGGGACTACTCCTCAGTCACCGTCGACCGGCGGTTCCACGCGCGCGGAGCTCGCCAGTGGAACCGCATCGCGAGCAGGCGCAGCACAAAAGCGGTGACGACCGCGAGCCCACTGGTGAGGGGGGTCAGGGCGTCGTAGCGGATGCACAGCACCACCATGGTGGAGCCCACGATCGCTGGGACCGCGTACAGATCGCGGTCCCAGCGCAGCAGTGAGGGCACCTCGTTGGCCAGCACGTCCCGTAGGACGCCGCCGCCGACGGCGGTGGCGAGGCCCAGCGTCGCCGAGGCGGTGAGGTTGAGGCCGTAGCTGTACGCCTTCGTCGTACCGCTGACGCAGAACAGGCCGAGGCCGGCCGCGTCGAAGACCAGCACCGCCGCCTGGATGCGTTCCACGTGCGGGTGCAGGAAGAAGACGACCAGCGCGGCCAGCAGTGGGGTCACGAAGTACCCGAGGTCGGTGAAGGCGGCCGGGGGTACGGCGCCGATGACCAGATCACGGAACAGCCCCCCGCCCAGCGCGGTCACCTCGGCGAGGACGGCGATGCCGAACACGTCGAAGTTCTTCCGGACGGCCAGCAGGGCGCCGGAGATCGCGAACACGAAGATGCCGATGACATCGAGCGTGTGCTGGACGGAGGGACTGAAGAGTTGCTGCAGCTGCACCCCGACATTCTCACCCGTCGGAGTGCGTGAACCTTACAAAGCCAGGCTCACAGGGCGGGCTTCCCTGTGGTGAACAGCCAGGTGTCGAAGAGGTCGTCCAACTGCTGCCCGCTGACGCGCTCGGCGAGGCGGATGAAGTCGGCGGTGTCCGCGTTGCCGTAGCGGTGGAGCCTCGTCCAGGCGGGCAGCAGCTTGAAGAAGGCCTTGTCGCCGATGCGCTCCCGGAGCATCTGCAGCGTCATCGCGCCCCGCTGGTAGACGGCGGAGGCGAACATCGTGTCGCGCTGCGGGTCGGCGACCTTGATCTGCCAGAAGGCGTCGTCCGCCTGGCGGGCGTTGTAGGCAGCGAGGAAGGAGTCGTGGGCCGAGCGGGTGCCCTGGTGCTCCGCCCACAGCCACTGGGCGTAGCTGGCGAAGCCCTCGTTGAGCCAGATGTCCTTCCACCGCGCCACGCTCACCGAGTCGCCGAACCACTGGTGGGCCAGCTCGTGCACGATCGTCGTCTCGCTGCGCACCGCCGAGTAGGCGGGCTTGCTCTGTACCTCCAGCGAGAACCCGGCCTCGGGCATGTCGTCCACGATCGCGCCGGTCTCCTCGAACGGGTACGGCCCGAAGACCTGCGACCAGTAGTCGGTCGCCGCGGCGGTGACGGCGTACACGTCGACCTTGTTGCTGTTCTCCAGGACGGGGTCGATCGCCACGTAGATCGGGATGCCGCCGGGGGTCCACCCGGTGCGCACGTCGAACTTCCCGATCGTGGCGGTCGCGAGATAGGTCGCCATGGGCTTCGACTCGCGCCAGTGGGTGTACGTCGAGCCGCCCCGGTCGTACGTCGACACGAGCCGGCCGTTGGAGACACCGGTCAGGCCCTGGGGCGCCTTGATCCGGATGTCGTAGGTGGCCTTGTCGGAGGGGTGGTCGCTGGACGGGAACCAGGTGGAGGCGGCATTGGGTTCACAGGCGACGAAGACGCCGTCGGCGGTCTTCATCCAGCCGTACTTGGACCCGAACACGATGGGCCCGCCCAGGGGCTGCGGTACGCCGCCGTAGGTGACGGTCACCCGGAAGTCCCGGCCCCGGGCGAGGCTGCGGCGCGGGGTGATGACGAGTTCGTCCCCGCTGCGCGTGAACCCGGCCCGTCTGCCGTCGACCTCGACGGCGCTGACCTCCAGCTGCTGCAGATCCAGGTCGAAGGAGGACAGGTTCTGCGTGGCGCGGGCGGTGAGCGTCGTACGGCCGTCCAGGCGGCCGGTGCCGGGGGCGTAGGCGACGTTCAGGTCGTAATGGAGCGCGTCGAAGCCGCCGTTGCCCGACTGCGGGAAGTAGGAGTCGCCGATGCCGGGGGCGCCGGGGGTGGGGGCGGGCGCGGCGGCGATGACGAGAAAGGAGACCGCCGCGGTCAAAACCAAGCCTCCGCGCGTAGCGCGTCGTTTGAGGGTGGTGGTGGGTGACGGGCGGGCGGTCCCCAGACGTGCCGAACGGGAGAGTGCCATGGTCGTCCCTTTCGAGCGTGTACCGATCAGTGGTCGGACACGGACGACTCTGCACTCTCCCGTTCAGCCATGTACATGACTTTGCCGGACTGTCATGTGCTACTTGTCGGTTGACTCCTGGGAATCGGACTCGGAGGCGGCCTCGGGCTCGGAGGTCTCGGGCTCGGCGGCCTCCGAGGCACTCTCCTCCGAGGCACCCTCCTCCGACGTCTCCTCCGAGGCGCTCTCCTGCGAGGTCTCCTCCGCCAGTTCCGCCGCCACCGCCGCCGACGTCTCCGCCGACTCCGCGAGGACCTCGTCGGCGACCAGCTCGGCCGCCTCCTTCGCGGCCGTCAGCAGAACCGTGTCCTGCGGAGCCTGGTCCTCGAAGTTCTCCGGGTGGTGGCAGGCGACCCGCTGACCGGGCTTCAGCTCCAGCAGCGCCGGCTCGGTGGTGCGGCAGATCTCGGTCGCCTTCCAGCACCGGGTGTGGAAGCGGCAGCCCGAGGGCGGCGCGATCGGCGAGGGCACATCGCCCTTGAGCAGGATGCGCTCGCTCTTCGCGTTCTTCCGCGCCGGGTCCGGGATCGGCACCGCCGACATCAGCGCCTTGGTGTACGGGTGCATCGGCGCCTTGTACAGCGAGTCCCGGTCGGCGAGTTCGACGATCTTGCCGAGGTACATCACCGCGATACGGTCCGACACGTGCCGGACGACCGAGAGGTCGTGCGCGATGATCACGTACGTCAGGCCCAGTTCCTCCTGGAGGTCGTCCATGAGGTTCACGACCTGCGCCTGGATCGACACGTCCAGCGCGGAGACGGGCTCGTCCGCGACGACCAGCTTCGGCTTCAGGGCGAGCGCGCGGGCGATGCCGATGCGCTGGCGCTGACCGCCGGAGAACTCGTGCGGATAGCGGTTGTAGTGCTCGGGGTTGAGGCCGACCACCGACAGCAGCCGCTGCACTTCCTTCTTGATGCCGCCCTCGGGCTCGACGCCCTGGAGCCGGAAGGGGGCCCCGACGATCGTGCCGATGGTGTGGCGCGGGTTCAGCGACGAGTAGGGGTCCTGGAAGATCATCTGCACGTCGCGGCGCATGGGGCGCATGCCGCTCACGCCGAGGTGCGTGATGTCCTTGCCCTCGAACTCGATGGAGCCCGCGGTCGGTTCGAGCAGCCGGGTGATCAGCCGGCCCATCGTCGACTTGCCGCAGCCCGACTCGCCCACGACGCCGAGGGTTTCGCCGGAGCGGACCTCGAAGTCGAGGCCGTCGACCGCGCGCACGGCGCCGGCCTGCCGCTGGAACAGGCCCTTCTTGATCGGGAAGTGCTTCTGGAGCCCGGTCACCTTCAGCAGCGTCTCGCCGGGCGCGACGTCCTTGCTGAGGGTGGCCGCACCAGAGGCCTTCACCGCTTTGTCCTCTGCGTTCTCACTCACAGCTTCGGCGCAATCTCTTCGGTCCAGATCCGTTCCCGCTGCTCCTGCGACATGTGGCAGGCGGCCCAGTGCTTGTCGCCGACCTCGGACAGCTCCGGGCGGACCGTGCGGGTCAGGTTGTCCTTCGGGATGTCGGCGTACGGGCAGCGCGGGTTGAAGGCGCAGCCGGAGGGGATGTTGATCAGCGAGGGCGGGGAGCCCTTGACCGGGATCAGACGCTCCTGCTGGTCGCGGTCCAGGCGCGGCATCGAGCCGAGCAGACCCCAGGTGTAGGGGTGGCGGGGCTCGTAGAACACCTTCTCGGCCGGGCCGCGCTCGACGCAGCGGCCGCCGTACATCACCAGGATGTTGTCGGCCAGTTCGGCGACGACGCCCAGGTCGTGGGTGATGATGATGACCGCGGAGCCGAACTCCTTCTGCAGGTCGCGGATGAGGTCGAGGATCTGGGCCTGGACCGTCACGTCGAGCGCGGTGGTCGGCTCGTCCGCGATCAGCAGCTCGGGGTTATTCACCAGCGACATGGCGATCATGGCGCGCTGGCGCATACCGCCGGAGAACTCGTGCGGGTAGTTGTCCACCCGCTTGTCCGGCTGCGGGATACCCACGCGGTCGAGCATCTCGACCGCCCGCTTGCGGGCGGTCTTCTTGTCGACGTCGTGGTGGATCCGGTAGGCCTCCACGATCTGCTGGCCGATCGTGTAGTACGGGTGCAGCGCCGACAGCGGATCCTGGAAGATCATCGCCATCTCGCGGCCACGCATCTTGCGCACGTGGTCGGGGTCGGCGGACAGCAGCTCGGTGCCGTTCAGCCAGATCTCGCCGGAGATCTGCGCCTTGCGCTTGCCGTACTGGCCGGTGGTGTGCAGGCCCATGATGCCGAGCGAGGTCACGGACTTGCCGGAGCCCGACTCGCCCACGATGCCGAGGGTCTTGCCCTTCTCCAGCTGGAAGCTGAGCCCGTCGACGGACTTCACCAGGCCGTCGTCGGTCGGGAAGTGCACCTTCAGGTCGCGCACTTCCAGGAAGGAACTCGGCGCGGGCGAGGAGCTGGTGGGCTCGCCCACGGCCGCTCCGGTCTTGCTGAGGTCGGTCATGCGAGCCTCACTCGGGGGTCGATCACGGCGTACAGAATGTCCACCACGAGGTTGGCGATGAGCACCGCGAGGGAAGTGATCAAGGTGACGCCCAGGATGATGGGCAGGTCCTGGTTCTTGATGGCGGTCAGCACCGCCTGGCCGAGGCCGGGGATGCTGAACGTGGTCTCGGTGAGGATCGCGCCGCCGATCAGGGCGCCGAGGTCCATGCCGAGCATGGTCAGGATCGGGGTCATCGTGGAGCGCATGGCGTGCTTGCCGATGACGACCTTCTCCGTGAGGCCCTTGGCCCGGGCGGTCCGGATGTAGTCCTCGCCGAGGATCTCCATCATCGTCGCGCGGGTGATACGGGCGTACATCGCCGCGTAGAGGAAGGCGAGCGTGATCCAGGGGAGGAGCATGCCGCTGAACCACCCGCCGAAGCTGTCCCCGATCGAGACGTACTTGCCGTCGATCCAGTGCAGCCCGTAGCTGAAGATCGCCAGCGAGAGCAGGCCGGTGAAGTAGATCGGCAGGGACACACCGCTGAGGGCGACGACCATCGCGCCGCGGTCCCACAGGCTGCCCCGCTTGAGGGCGGAGAGCACACCCGCCGCGACACCGAAGATGAGCCACAGGACGGCGGCGCCGAGCGCGAGACCCAGGGTCACCGGGAAGCGGTCGGTCAGCACCGGCCAGACGGCCTGCTCGCTGCGGAAGGAGTAGCCGAAGCACGGCGCGGCACAGTGGGTGACATCGCCGCCGGCCGCGTAGGTGCGGCCCACGAAGATGCCCTTGAAGAAGTGCCAGACCTGCGAGTAGATCGGGTCGCTCAGACCCAGCTTCTCGCGCACCGCCGCAACGGCGTGCGGGTCTGCCTGCTTGCCCACGAAGCTCGTGGCGATGTCCACGCCCGCCCACTTGGGGACGAGGAAGAAGATGCCGAAGACCACCAGGATGATGACCACCAGCATCACTGCGGCGGCGAACAGCCGCCTGATGAGGTAAGCGAGCACAGCTTACGGCCCGCCGCGGACCGCGGGCCCTTGGGAGGTCTTCCCGAGGGCCCGCGATCTCGCCGCGCCGGCCTTCACCTGCCTTTCGTGCCGTTCGGCGGGTGTGCCGGGGTTTACTTCGTGGACTTCAGGCCGAGGTTGACGAAGTCGTAGTAACCGCTGTACGCGTTCGTCGTGTACACGTTGGCCACACGCGAGGAGCGGATGTTGAGCAGCCGCTCGAAGACGAAGGGCAGGTAGTAACCGCCCTCCATGACCTTGTGGTTGATCTCCGTGGCGATCTGGGTCTTCTTCGACTCGTCCAGCGTGCTGGTGTACTGGTCGAACAGGCCGTCGATCGTCTTGTCCTTGATCAGGGCGAAGTTGTTGTTACCGCTCTGCAGGATGTACTTGCTGCTCCACAGCGGGATGCCGTAGCCCTGGACGGTCGGGAAGTCCGGACCCCAGCCCATGATGATGATGCCGAGCTTCTTCTTCGCGACGTTCGCGGGCGCGCCGATGATGCCCGGGCTCTGCGAGCCGTCGTACTGGTAGATGTCGGCGTTGATGCCGACCTTCTTCAGCGCGGCCTGCAGGGACTCGGCGGTGGCGATTTCCTGCTGCTTGTTGTTGCGGACGGCGATGGTGGTGCTGAAGCCGTTCGGCTTGCCGCAGGCCTTGAGCTCCTGCTTGGCCAGATCGGCGTTGCCGTTCTTGTTCTTGGTCGCGATCTGGTACGGGTCGTACTTCTGGCCCTCGCCACCGGCGACCGACGGCGGGAGCATGTTGGTGCCGATGTCACCACCGGCGACCGGGCCACCGCGGGCGGTCTGCAGCGACACGTGGTCGGCTGCGTAGATCACGGCCTTGCGGCAGTGGATGTTGTCGAACGGCTTGACGCTCTGCGGGAAGGTCGCGTAGCGGATGAAGCCGGAGACCGGGTTGTCCAGGTTGCCCTTGTGCTGCTTCAGGGCGATCTGGCGGGCCTGCGGGCCCAGGCCGGTCTGGGAGGCGTCGATGTCGTAGTCGCCGTTGATCAGGCGCTGGTCCGAGTCCGCCTGGTTGGTGGAGATGTCCAGGGTGATCTTGTCCGGGTACGCCTTGCGGACCGGGTCCGAGGACGCGTTCCACTTGTCGTTGCGGACCAGGACCAGGTTCTTGCCCGGGCTGTACGACTGGAACTTGTACGGGCCGGAGGAGAACGGGTGCAGGCCGTACTTGGACTTGGTGTCCATGTCCTGACGGACCGGGGAGGACACGGTCATCGCCAGCACCTGGAGGAAGTCCGAGTTGGGCGCCGGCAGGTGGAAGACGATCGTCTTGGCGTCCGGCGTGTCGATCGCCTTCAGGCCCAGGTGGTCCTTCGAGGTGTCCTTGTAGGGACCCTTGTAGGTGTTCTTCGGGTCCAGCATCTGCTGGAGGTAGACCGGACCGCCGGACAGGACGTCCTGCGCCCAGGAGCGCTCGATGCCGTACTTGATGTCCTGGGAGGTGATCGGCTTGCCGTCCTCCCAGGTGATGCCGTCGCGCAGCTTGAAGGTGTAGGTCTTGCCGCCGTCCGTGACCTGGCCCGCGTCCGTGGCGAGGTCCGGGGTGACCTTCGCGCCCTCGGCACCCGGCTCGGTCTTGTAGGTGAGCAGCTGGCGGCTGTAGTAGCGCGAGAAGTCCCACATGAACCCGTAGTAGCCGCGCGTGGTGTCCCACGAGTCGGCGTCCTGCGTGCTCACGAACTTCAGCGTGCCGCCCTTCTTGACCTGGTCGGCCTGGGCGACCTTGTTGTTCGCCGCGTCGAAGCCGGCCGCGCCGTTCGAGCCGCCACCGCTGTTGCCACCGCCGCACGCCGCCGTGGTCAGCAGGCCGGCGACCACTGCGGCAGCGGCGAGGGCCTGCTTGCGCCGCCCTGAGGTGCGTTGGGTAGTCACGATCTCGGATCCTCCGGATTTGATGAGAGACCCCGTGGAAGAGCTCACGGGACGCTTGGGGTACGGCACTTCAGCGGGAACCCTTCGGGTCGAGCGCGTCCCGCACGCCGTCGCCGAAGAGGTTGAAGGCAAGAACCGTGATGAAGATCGCCACGCCGGGAACCACCATGTACATGGGGTCCGAGTCGTAGTAGTCGATCGCGTTCGAGAGCATCTGCCCCCACGAGGCGGTGGGCGGCTTGACGCCCACGCCCAGGAAGCTGAGTGCCGCCTCGGTCAGGATGTTCGTGGGGATCATCATCGTCGTGTACACGATGATGGGCGCGACGAGGTTGGGCAGCAGCTCCTTGAACAGGATGTAGAACTGCCCGGCGCCGAGCGAGCGGGCCGCCTCGACGTACTCGCGTTCGCGCAGCGAGAGCGTCTGACCGCGCACCACACGGCCGATGTAGGGCCAGCCGAAGAAGCCGATGACCAGGATCATCACGAAGACGCGCACACCCGTGCCGGTGAGTCCCAGCATCTGGTTGGGCATGACGGAGACCAGAGCGATGATGAAGAGCAACTGCGGGAAGGCGAGCAGGCCGTCCATGACGCGGCTGATGACCGAGTCCACCCAGCCGCCGAAGAAGCCCGCCAGGATGCCGAGGACGGTGCCCAGGATGACGGCCACCACGGCGGAGAGGAAGCCGACGAGCAGCGAGATCCGGGCGCCGTAGAGGATGCGGGCGAAGATGTCGCGGCCGTTGACCGGTTCGACACCGAGGAGGTGGTCGCCGCTGAGGCCGCCCAGGGAGCCCTTGGGCGTGCTGAACAGGGGGTCGACCAGGTCCTGGTGGTAGACGTCCGGGTCCTGTCCGACGAGGTTCGCGATCACCGGTGCGAGCAGGGCGATCACGATGAGGACAAGCACGACTATGCCGCCCGTGAGGGCGAGTTTGTCCCGCTTGAGGCGTTCCCAGGCGATCCGGCCCAGGGAGCGACCCTGAACGGCCTTCGCCTCGCCGGCCGCGACCGCCGCTTCCTCGGCCGCGCCCGGGGCCGCTTCCGCGGTCGGCTCGTGCAATGGTGCCGTCATTAGGCTGGGACCCCTCTCAACCGGCTGTAGCCGGCCCGCACTTGCCGCTGGTAGCGGCATCAAACAGTCCGTCGTACACAGGGGCGAACCCCTTGAAGGGGGAGTCTTCAACGCTTGCGCGATCAGCCGCCAGCCTTGACGGGGAATGGATGCGCAACCGTGATGCAAGCTGGCGTTTCCTGTTATGCGGACAGGTAGTTACGGCGAACGGACAGCACGAAGTGGGGCAAACCACCCAGAGGAGGGGGCCGCGCGGCCCGTCCTCGCAGGTCAGTAGCTGCCGTGGACCGGCGGATAGCCGTAGCCGGCGGCCGGCGCCTGCGCTTGGGGAGAGGCCTGGAGCTGGGGTTGCGGCGGGGCCGCGTGGGCCTCGCGGTCGTAGAAGGGGCGGGCGTTGGCCCGCATCCACATGACCACCGGGTCGTAGTCGTCGGTCATCGCGACCGTCGACACCGGCAGGCCCTCCGGGACCGCGCCCGCGGACTGCTGCATCATCGCGCGCACCGAGTCGACGGCGGCCGGCGAGGTGTCGTACACGTCGAGACCGATGGCGAGGTACGGCGCGCCGAGCGCCGGCTGCACCCAGGCGCGGCGCAGCGAGCGCAGGGCCGGGGTGCGGTGGGCGTTCTGCGCGAGCAGGGCGTAGAACTGCGGGATCTCGATGCCGGGTTCGGTCAGCCGGAGAGGGCCGGCGGGCTGGCGGTCCAGGCCCGTGGCGATACGGCGCAGGTCCAGCCAGGGGATGCCGACGCCGCCGCCCGGGGAGTGCGGGTTGAGCCAGAGGCCGTAGTGGTCGGGGTAGAGGGTGCGGGCGACGTCGAGTCCGTCGACGACCTCGTACGACCGGTTCCAGCCGCTGGCCGAGAGTTCCTGGGCGGAGGTGACGCAGGGGGCGTACTGGAAGCCGTCGACCTCCATGTTCCCGTACTGGGCGTCCGGGGAGCCGGCCTGGCCGTGCCACAGGAGCATCCAGATCTGGCCGGCGGACGGGGTGGCGAGGGCGCGCAGCAGGGCCTCGTAGGCGTCGTAGCGGCCGGGGGTGACCTGGCGCAGCATGTGCTCGACGCTGCCGCTGTGGCTCGCGCTCACCTGTCGTGCCCTTCTCTTTTCTGTGCCCCGCGTTTGGGGACAGCTTAAGCGCCCAATAGCTCGGGGCCCCGGGTGCGTGCGCGGGTGCGGGTGCGTTGTGGCTTGTCGCGCAGTTCCCCGCGCCCCTTTGGGGCGCGCCTCAGTGACCGTACTGATAGAAGGGGCGGACCTTCGACCTCAGCCATTCGGCCACCGGGTCGTCCGTCACGTCCAGGAGGACCAGGTTGACCGGCCATTTGACCGGGACTTTACCGAGGGCTCTGCCCAGGGCCTGCATGGGGAGGGTGCGCAGGTCGCCCTCCCACTGGGACAGTTCCACGCCTACGAACATCACCGGGTCGTCCGTCTCTATGGCGGCCAGGCAGCGGCGGGCGGTGAGGACCACGCCGGTCTCGGCGAACTCGGCGGACGCGGCGGAGAGGAAGTCGACCGGGTCGTCCTGCCAGTCGGGCTCGAACAGGCGGACCCGGCCGCCGGTGGCGGGGCCGTCGAGCGGGGTACGGCCGGTCCGGCACAGCTCGGCCACCGCAGCGGGCGGCAGCGGGATGCCGACCAGCGCGTCGGGGTTCACGGCGATACCGACCTGCGGGGGCAGGCCGCGGGCGAACTCCACGGCCGGGGCGATGGTGTAGGGCATGTGGGAGCCGGCCGCCTGGTGCAGCTGCTCCTCGGAGCTGAACACCGGGACGTACACCTGGCCCTCGATGTCCAGCGTGGGCAGGTCGAGCGGGCCGCTGTCCGGGCCGCCGCCGCTCGGCAGCGGGATCCAGAGCAGGCTGCGGCCCAGCACCTC
Source organism: Streptomyces sp. NPDC001709 (assembly GCF_053596375.1). Classification (NCBI taxonomy): domain Bacteria; kingdom Bacillati; phylum Actinomycetota; class Actinomycetes; order Kitasatosporales; family Streptomycetaceae; genus Streptomyces; species Streptomyces sp. NPDC001709. Next base: position 177,574 of record NZ_JBSFGB010000014.1, read on the forward strand.
GATGATCCGGCCGGCCGCGGCGGGTATGCCGAGGGAGGCCGAGAGCACCTCCTCCAGCTCGTTGCCGGGCCAGCCGCCGTGCGGCTGGGGGTGCGCCTGTGCCGGGAAGTCCGCGGGAATGTCCGCCGGGAAGTCCATCTGCCTACCGCCTGCTGGGAATCACTCTGTGACCAAGAAGGCTAGCGGTTGGCTGTGACAGCGGCCGACCCCGTGAACTCGATCCGGTGCAGGGCGTTCGCCGCCGGGCGGTCCAGCAGGGTGGCCGAGCCGCAGCCCGCGGGCAGCTCGCCGCGCTCGATCGCGGTGAGCAGCCGGGTGGTCGTACGCCGGTGGCGGTGGAAGGCGTAGGAGGAGACGGTCCGGCCGCGCTCGTGCTGGCCCTCGCGGGCGGTCTCGGGAGTGACGTCGAGCAGGAGGAGGTGGAGGGTGCCGCCGCGGCGGCGCGCCTCGCGGGCGAGCCAGACGCGCACCCAGGGCTGGGTGCCGCAGTCGTGCACGACGACGCCCTCCCCGGCGCGCAGGACGCGGCGCAGGCCGGCGTAGTGGGCGAGGCGCACCAGGGGCCGGTAGAGGGCGTAGGGCAGCAGACGGGGGGCGCGGGCGTCCCAGCGGTCCCGCGTGTCCTGGGAGTCGATGCGGCGGCCCGTGACCGCGCGGTGCATCAGGGTGGACTTGCCGCTGCCGGGCAGGCCGGTGATCACGACCAGGTCGCTGGGGCCGAACACCAGGGCGCGCGGGCCGCGGCCGGCGCGGTCGCGCAGATCGCGGACGACCGGGAGCGGGCCGGGGCGTTGCCTCGGCACCGCGGTGCCCGTGGTGCCGGTAGTGACGGTGGCGTACAACGGGGTCCTGTTCACCGTGATCGTCCTCCCCTGTCGGCTCGGCAATCCTCGTTCCCGAAATGCGTAAAGAGAAGGTAATGGACGATGTCGGTGGCGGGGTCCGCGTCCTGCCACAGGTCGGTTACAAAAGCCCGCTCGCCGTGCAATGATGTGGCCGCCAACTGCATACCGGCCGCTTGAATCCGCGCGGGAGAGTCCCCAGCAGCCTTCGCTGGGGCGCCGAAGGAGCAAGTCCCTCCCTTGAATCTCTCAGGCCCCGTTACCGCGCGGGCGAGGCACATCTGAAAAGCGGGCCGCTGTGTCAGTGGCTCCACCCAAGGTGCAAGCCGCGATCGTCCCTGTGGCGGTCCTGGCGAACCTCTCAGGTTCCGATGACAGATGGGGAGGAACGTTCCTCGCCTGTCATTCCTTGGGAGACGACCGACCGATGAGCAGTACCGAACTCCGTCATACCGCGCTGGATGCGCTGCATCGCTCGCTCGGTGCGACGATGACCGACTTCGCCGGCTGGGACATGCCCCTGCGCTACGGCTCCGAGCGCGACGAGCACGTCGCCGTACGGACGAAGGCGGGGCTCTTCGACCTCTCCCACATGGGCGAGATCACCGTCACCGGCGCCCAGGCGGCCGCCCTGCTGAACTTCGCCCTGGTCGGCAACATCGCCTCCGTCGGCGTGGGCCGCGCCCGCTACACCATGATCTGCCGGGCCGACGGCGGCATCCTGGACGACCTGATCGTCTACCGGCTCGCCGAGACCGAGTACATGGTCGTCGCCAACGCCTCCAACGCCCAGGTGGTGCTGGACGCCCTGGTCGAGCGTTCCGCCGGCTTCGACGCCGAGGTGCGCGACGACCGGGACGCGTACGCCTTGATCGCCGTCCAGGGCCCCGAGTCGCCCGGCATCCTGAAGTCCCTCACCGACGCCGACCTCGACGGCCTGAAGTACTACGCCGGCCTGCCCGGCACGGTCGCCGGCGTCCCGGCCCTCATCGCCCGCACCGGGTACACCGGCGAGGACGGCTTCGAGCTGTTCGTGAAGCCCGAGCACGCGGTCGAGCTGTGGCAGGCACTGACCAAGGCCGGCGAGGGCGTCGGTCTGGTCCCGTGCGGCCTGTCCTGCCGGGACACCCTGCGCCTGGAGGCGGGCATGCCGCTGTACGGGCACGAGCTGACCACCTCGCTCACCCCCTTCGACGCCGGGCTCGGCCGGGTGGTGAAGTTCGAGAAGGAGGGCGACTTCGTCGGGCGCGAGGCGCTCGCCGAGGCCGCTTCCCGCGCCCAGGAGAACCCGCCGCGGGTCCTCGTCGGTCTCATCGCCGAGGGCCGCCGGGTGCCGCGCGCCGGGTACGCCGTCGTCGCGGGCGGCGAGGTGATCGGCGAGATCACCTCCGGCGCCCCCTCCCCCACCCTGGGCAAGCCGATCGCCATGGCCTACGTCGACGCCGCGCACGCGGCGCCGGGCACCGAGGGCGTCGGCGTGGACATCCGGGGCAGCCACGAACCGTACGAGGTCGTGGCACTGCCGTTCTACAAGCGCCAGAAGTAGACACTGGGTGCGGTCACCGTGTGACCCCGCGCACGTTTCCGCTGCTCACCAGCGGCTTCAGCAGTCCCCCTTCATCAGCATTCCCGCGCGTACAGGAGAATTCAGGCCATGAGCAACCCCCAGCAGCTGCGCTACAGCAAGGAGCACGAGTGGCTGTCGGCCGCCGAGGACGGCGTCTCGACGGTCGGCATCACCGAGTTCGCGGCCAACGCGCTCGGCGATGTGGTCTACGCCCAGCTCCCCGAGGTCGGCTCCACCGTGACCGCGGGCGAGACCTGCGGCGAGCTGGAGTCGACCAAGTCGGTCTCCGACCTGTACTCGCCGGTCACCGGTGAGGTCACCGAGATCAACGAGGACGTCGTCAACGACCCGTCGCTGGTGAACTCGGCCCCCTTCGAGGGCGGCTGGCTGTTCAAGGTGCGCGTCGCGGAGGAGCCGGCCGACCTGCTCTCCGCCGACGAGTACACCGCCCAGAACGCCGGCTGAGGAGCCGTAACCGCATGACTGTCCTGAACACGTCCCTGCACGAGCTGGACCCGGAGATCGCCGCCGCGGTCGACGCCGAGCTCGGCCGCCAGCAGTCCACGCTGGAGATGATCGCCTCCGAGAACTTCGCGCCGCTCGCGGTGATGGAGGCGCAGGGTTCCGTCCTCACCAACAAGTACGCCGAGGGCTACCCGGGCCGCCGCTACTACGGCGGCTGCGAGCACGTCGACGTCGCCGAGCAGATCGCGATCGACCGGCTCAAGGAGCTGTTCGGCGCCGAGTACGCCAACGTCCAGCCCCACTCCGGCGCCTCCGCCAACCAGGCGGCCCTGTTCGCGCTCGCCCAGCCCGGGGACACCATCCTCGGCCTGGACCTCGCCCACGGCGGCCACCTGACCCACGGCATGCGCCTGAACTTCTCCGGCAAGCAGTTCAACGTGGTCGCGTACCACGTGGACGCCGGCACCGGTCTGGTCGACATGGCCGAGGTCGAGCGGCTCGCCAAGGAGCACCGCCCGAAGGTGATCATCGCGGGCTGGTCGGCGTACCCGCGTGAGCTGGACTTCGCCGAGTTCCGCCGGATCGCCGACGAGGTCGAGGCCTACCTGTGGGTCGACATGGCGCACTTCGCGGGCCTGGTCGCGGCCGGTCTGCACGCGAACCCGGTGCCGTACGCCGACGTGGTGACCTCCACCACCCACAAGACGCTGGGCGGTCCGCGCGGCGGCATCATCCTCGCGCGCGGCAAGGACTTCGCGAAGAAGCTGAACTCGTCCGTCTTCCCGGGCTTCCAGGGCGGTCCCCTGGAGCACGTGATCGCGGCGAAGGCGGTCTCCTTCAAGGTCGCGGCCTCGGAGGAGTTCAAGGAGCGCCAGCGTCGTACCGTGGAGGGTGCCCGCATCCTCGCCGAGCGCCTGACGGCGGCGGACGCCCGCGAGGCCGGGGTGAACGTGCTGTCCGGCGGCACGGACGTGCACCTGATCCTGGTGGATCTGCGCGAGTCCGAGCTGGACGGGCAGCAGGCCGAGGACCGTCTCCACGAGGTCGGCATCACGGTCAACCGCAACGCGGTCCCGAACGACCCGCGGCCCCCGATGGTGACGTCGGGCCTGCGGATCGGCACGCCCGCCCTGGCGACCCGCGGCTTCACGGCCGAGGACTTCGCCGAGGTCGCGGACGTGATCGCCGAGGCGCTGAAGCCGTCCTACGACGCCGAGGCCCTCAAGGCGCGCGTGAAGGCGCTCGCCGACAAGCACCCGCTGTACCCGGGCCTGACCAAGTAGACCCGGACAAGTAAGTCCCCGGTGGGGCGCCCGACGGAGGATCCCGGAGGGTGCCCCGCCACCCCCTGTCTTGAGGAGTGACCGTGGCCATCTCGGTCTTCGACCTGTTCTCGATCGGCATCGGCCCGTCCAGCTCCCACACGGTCGGCCCGATGCGTGCGGCGCGGATGTTCGCCCGCAGACTGCGCAACGAAGGCGTCCTGGAGCAGGTCGCCTCCGTCCGCACCGAGCTGTACGGCTCCCTGGGCGCGACCGGGCACGGCCACGGCACCCCGAAGGCCGTCCTGCTCGGCCTGACCGGCGACTCGCCGCGCACGGTGGACGTGGAGACCGCGGACGCGCGCGTGGAGGCGATCAAGGCCGAAGGCCGGATCAGCCTGCTGGGCGAGCACGAGATCGCGTTCGACTTCGACAAGGACCTCGTGCTGCACCGCCGCAAGGCCCTGCCGTACCACGCCAACGGCATGACGCTGTGGGCGTACGACGCCGGCGGCGCGGAACTGCTCTCGAAGACCTACTACTCGGTCGGCGGCGGCTTCGTCGTGGACGAGGAGGCGGTCGGCGCGGACCGGATCAAGCTGGACGACACGGTCCTGAAGTACCCCTTCCGCACGGGCGACGAGCTGCTGCGCCTGACGAAGGAGACGGGCCTGTCGATCTCCTCCCTGATGCTGGAGAACGAACGGGCCTGGCGCACGGAGACGGAGATACGCGAGGGCCTGCTGGAGATCTGGCGGGTGATGCGCGAGTGCGTCCGGCGCGGCATGTCCCGCGAGGGCATCCTGCCCGGCGGTCTGAAGGTCCGCCGCCGCGCGGCCGTCTCCGCCCGACAGCTGCGCGCCGAGGGCGACGCGCCGGCGCACGCGATGGAGTGGATCACGCTCTACGCGATGGCGGTGAACGAGGAGAACGCGGCGGGCGGCCGCGTCGTCACGGCCCCCACGAACGGCGCGGCCGGCATCATCCCGGCGGTCCTGCACTACTACATCAACTTCGTCCCCGGCGCCGACGAGGACGGCGTCGTCCGCTTCCTGCTGGCTGCGGGCGCGATCGGCATGCTTTTCAAGGAGAACGCCTCCATCTCCGGCGCCGAGGTCGGTTGCCAGGGCGAGGTCGGCTCCGCCTGCTCGATGGCCGCGGGCGCACTGGCCGAGGTCCTCGGCGGCTCCTCCGAGCAGGTCGAGAACGCGGCCGAGATCGGCATGGAGCACAACCTCGGCCTGACCTGCGACCCGGTCGGCGGCCTGGTCCAGATCCCGTGCATCGAGCGCAACGGCATGGCCGCGGTGAAGGCGGTCACCGCCGCCAAGATGGCCATGCGCGGCGACGGCTCCCACAAGGTGTCCCTCGACAAGGTCATCAAGACCATGAAGGACACGGGCGCGGACATGTCGGTGAAGTACAAGGAGACGGCCCGGGGCGGGCTGGCGGTCAACATCATCGAGTGCTGAGCGTGGGGAGTCCGGACTCGTCGGGAGCCCGGACTCGTCGGGGAGCTCGGTGACTGCGCACGCGGGCTCCCCGCCGGCGTCGGCTCGCTCAGGTCCGGGCCAGGAGCAGATCCTCCCCGGTCGACGGGCGCAGGCCGTCGGGGCGGGCCGCGAAGTAGCGTTCGGCGAGTGAGGTGCCCGGGATGTGCCGGACGTCTGTGAAGCCGGCCTCGCGGGCGAGGTTCAGCATGTCGCCGGGGGTGTAGAAGCTGCGGAACGGGGTGCCGGAGGCGCGGGCGCCCGTCTCGCTGGCCTTGAGGCCGGCACGGTCGCGCTCGTCCACCAGCTCTTCCGGCAGCAGGAAGGTCATGGCGAGGGTCGAGCCGGGTGCCAGCGCGGCGATCTGGCGCAGGGTGGCCGCCGTGGCCTCCTTGGTGAGGTACATGGTGACGCCGGTGGAGGTGATCACCGCCGGCCGTCCGGCATCGAATCCGGCCGCGGTGAGCCGCGTCGGCCAGGACTCGCCGTCCGCCTCGAAGTCCACCGGCACCAGGTGCAGCCCGTCCGGGACGCCAAGGCCGAGTTCGGCCAGGCGGCGGCGCTTGAAGGCCTGCGGGCCCGGCTGGTCGATCTCGAAGACCCGCAGGCGGGAGGCGGTCTCCGGCTTGCGCTGGGCGAAGGTGTCCAGGCCGGCGCCCAGGACGACGTACTGGTCGACGCCGCGGTCGGCCTGCTCGGCGACCAGGTCCTCGATGAAGCGGGCGCGGGCCACCATGGCCGCGCGGAACCCCCTGGTGGCGCTCGGGTCCATGTCCGGGCGGTCGCGCCAGTCCGGTCCGGGGTCCGCGATCCGGAGGCCGATCTCGTCCTCCAGGACGTGGGGCGGCGGGTCGACCTGGACGTGCATCGCCCGCCACAGGGCGCAGCGCACCGCGGTGTTGTCCGGCGTCCCGGTCCGGTCGTCCGTCGTGTCGTTGCCGGTCATGACGTCGCCTCCCCTGCCCGTCACTTCGCCGCGGGGGCCTGGAGGCTCCACAGCCGTCCGTCCGGATCGCGGACCGTCATCAGCCGGGTCCCGAAGTGGGTGTCCTCGAACGGCGTGACCACCTCGACGGCGGGCTCGGCCTCGAACGCGTCCGCGTCCGGCACCTTGAACACGATCTGCGTCTGCGGCTCCCGGTCCTCGGGGATCTCGGCGATGAACACGTACGGCCCGTCGCCGTTGCGGAACTGGCCGGAGTTGTGGTCGGTCGCGAACTCCAGATCGTAGCCCAGCGCCTGGAAGAACTGCGCCGCCTTTCCCCAGTTGTGGGTCTCCAGGAACACGGCCTCGATGCCTTCGGTCGCCATGTCAGGTCTCCTTCTTCCCAGTCGACTGCTGCTGTCCGGGGGCGTCGTCGAGGTAGGCGCGCAGCGCGTCTGCGACCAGCGCCGACAACGACATGCCCGACTCGATGGCGCGGTACTTGACCTGCTTGATCAGTCCGATCGGCAGGTACACGTTGAACTGTTTGACTTCCTCATCACCCACGCCTTCGAGGCTAGCATGCTAGCAATCTAGCCGCCACTGGTGTGCGGGCGCGACGGCCGGAGAGGGACTGATGTTCCGCCAGGGGCTACCGTTCAGTAACCGCTCGCTCCTACGCTGCCGCCAACTGGGCGACAGCGAAGGAGAGTTGAGGAATGGGCGCAGCGAGACGGCTGGCGGCACTCGCGGGGGCCGCCGCTCTGCTGGTGATGGGGCCGGGCAACGCCCACGCGGCGGCGCCCAGGTTCTCCGGGACCACGGCGATCGGGACGCACAACGCGTACGACAAGGCCAAGTACACCTACTTCGCACAGGCGTTGGACTCCGGCGCCTCGCTGCTGGAGCTGGACGTGTACGTGGACAGCATCAGCCACCGCTGGCGGGTCAGCCACAGCAATCCGCTGGGCAACGACAACAACTGCGAGGCCGCGAAGACCCCGAGCGAGCTGTACAGCAAGAGCCGCAACCAGGACCTCGGCAGCTGCCTGGACAACATGGCCGCCTGGAACCAGCTCCACCCCGACCACCCGCCGATCGTCATCAAGGTCGAGATGAAGGTCGGCTTCAACAACAACGCGGGTATGGGACCGGACGAGTTCGACACGCTCGTGTCCCAGAAGCTCGGCGGCAGCGTCTACAAGCCGGCCGATCTGCTGGGCGGGACGTACGGCTCGCTGGACGCGGCGGCGAAGGCGAACGCCTGGCCGGACCGCGACTCCCTCAAGGGCAAGTTCCTCTTCGAACTGATCCCCGGCACGGTGGAGCAGGCCAACCCGTTCGACCACTACTGGACGGACCAGGAGTACGGCGACCACCTGCGCGACCTGTACGCGGCCGGAGACATCGCGCAGGCCCAGGCCTTCCCCGCGGTGTTGGGCGCGGCGGGCGGCGACCCGCGGGCGAGCCGCTGGAGCTCCGACACCTCGATCCGCCCCTGGTTCGTGTTCTTCGACGGTGACGCGGCCACTTATGTGAACAACGGCTACGACACCTCGTTCTACTCCACGAACCACTACATCTCGATCATGACCGACGCCTCCAACGTCTCCCCGGCCATCTCCTCCACCAACCCGACGGACGCCGAAGTCGCCGCCCGGCTAGCCCTGTTGGCCAAGAACCACGCGAGCCTCATCACCTCCGACTGGTCGGCGAAGCCGGCATCGGTACTGGGTGAGGTGACCACCCGAAGCTGAGGTTCCGGATGCGGGCGCAAGGGGCACAACCCCTACATGCTGCACGGCATCGACGTAAGCGCCTTCCAGTCCTCCGCGTATGACACGGACGGCCTCTCCTTCGTCTTCATCAAGGCGACGGAGGGCCGTTCGTACGTCAACCCCCGGCTCACCGCCCAGACCAAGAGGGGCCGTGACGCCGGACTGGTCGTCGGCTTCTACCACTTCCTCTGGCCCGGCAACCTCACCGCCCAGGCCGAGTACTTCGTCCAGCACGCCCCGGACCGCCCCGGCGACCTCCTGGCGGTCGACTGGGAGACGACAGGCGACGGCACGCACGCGAGCAACGCGGAGAAGGACCACTTCATCCGCAAGCTGAAGGAATTACGGCCGCACAACAGGGTCGTGCTCTACACGAACCGCGATTTCTGGCTGAATGTCGATACGACCTCCTACGCCGGTGACGGCCTCTGGATCGCCGACTACGTCACCGCCGGCCACCCCCGCATCAAGGCGAGCTGGCGCTTCCACCAGTACTCCAGCACGCCGCACGACAAGGACGTGGCCCACTTCGCGAGCAAGGACGCCTTGCACGCCTGGGCCACGCCCTAGGTGCACGCAGGCCTCAGCCCCGGAAGTCCGCCGGGCGTTCCGGGGAAGCCTCCGACAGGGCCCTTGTCACTCCTTCCACGCCTGCGCGGAGGCCGTAGACCGGGGTGCCGGGCTGTTGGCGCCAGGAGTCGTCGAGGCCACCCGTGTCCACCGTGTCGAAGCCGAGTTCGTCGATGAGGGTGCGGACGGTCTGCTTGGCCTGCTCGTCGTCGCCGGCGACCGGGAGGGCGAGGCGGTCGGGGTCGCCCGCGGGGCGGGGGCGGTCCAGGATGTCCTGGGCGTAGGTGCCGTTGAAGGCCTTGATCACCGGGTGGCCCAGGTGCTGCTCGGTCCAGCGGCTCTCGACCAGGCCTTCGTCCTCGATGGCCGCGATCCGGCCGTCGCGCTCGCGCGGGTAGTAGTTGCCGGTGTCGATCACCGCCACGCCCTCGGCGGCACCGTCCAGCAGGCCGGACGGGAGGTTCGGGACCGCCTTGACGGGGACGGTGACGACCACGACCTGGGCGCCCTTGGCCGCGTCCTCGGCCCGGACCGGGGTCGCGCCGGTCTCCTCGGCCAGTTCCGCGAGCGTTTCGGGGCCGCGGGAGTTGGCCACGGACACGTCGTGGCCCAGGGCGGTGAGCCGCCGGGTGAGGTTGCCGCCGATGTTGCCCGCGCCGATGATGCCGATCTTCATGACATGCCTTCCAGGGTTGTTCCGTGGTTGTTCCATGCATGTGCATGCGTTTGCCTCCGGCGACAACCCCGTCGGTCCGGGCACTATTCCGCCCCGGCGGCGAACAGGTGAACCGACGAGGAGAGCCGGCTCAGAGGCGTACGACGATCTTGCCCGTGTGGCGGTTGGACTCCATCAGGCGATGCGCCTCCCCGATGCTGCCGAGGCCGTCGAAGACCTCGGCGATCACCGGGCGCAGGGTGCCGTCGGCGAGGCCGGAGCCGATGTAGTGGGCGGCGCGGCGGCGGCCGTCGGCGGTTTCGGTCACGGTGAAGTTGCTGTATCCGTGGACCGTGACGGGCCAGTTCCGGGGCAGCTCGATGGGCCGTTCGGACAGCCAGCCGTAGCTGATCATCGTGGCGTCGGTGGCGGCCGCCCGGCCCAGCTCGCGGAAGACGGAACCGCCGATCGCGTCCAGGACGATGTCGGCGCCCCGGCCGTCGGTCAGCCGCCCGGTCTCCTTGATCACGTCCTCGTGGTCGCCGACCACGACCAGTTCCGCGCCCGCGTCGAGCAGTGCCTGCCGCTTCGCCTCGGTGCGGGTGGCCGCGATCGGGACGGCGCCCGAGCGCCGGGCCACCTGGATGGCGGCGGTGCCGGCACCGCTGGACGCCGCGGTGATCAGCACATGGTCCCCGGCCGCCATCCCCGCCCGCTGGATCAGGGCACCGTAGGCCGTGGAGTAGGTGAGCCAGACGGCCGCCGCGGTGACCGCGTCGACGCCGGCCGGACGCGGCACGACCGAGGTCTCGGGCAGCAGCACGAGGTCGCCGTAGACCCCGTGGGAGCTGAGGTTGAAGTTCGCCGCGGTGAGCACGGGGTCGCCCGGCGCGAAGGCCGTCACGCCCGCGCCGACCGCCGCCACCTCGCCGGCGGCCTCGTAACCGTTGCGGGAGCCCGGCAGGGTCGGCTGGTAGAAGTAGGCCCCGGTGCGGAGCATCGCCTCGGCCCGGTTCAGCCCGAGCGCCTCGACCCGCACCAGCACCTCGCCGGGGCCGGGATCCGGCAGCCGGACCTCCTCGACCGTGAGCACGTCCGGGCCGCCGAGTTCGTGAAAGAGCACTGTGCGTGCGGTAGTTGTCATGCCGTCGACGCTACGGCGCGGGTGGGAGACGCTCCATGTCCTCCTGTCTCGGTTTCATGCCCGATCGTCTCTCCCTCGGGAACTGCGCGGCTAGGGTGGGGACATGGACGTGCTCAGCGATGTCGTCGCGGCCATGCGCGTCGGCCGTCCGGACTCCTCGCGCCGGTACAAGTACGCTCCCTGGGGGCTGAGGTTCGCCACCGCGGGCGAGGCCCGGTTCCATGTGGTGCTGCGCGGCTCGGCCTGGCTGATCCCGCAGGACGGGGAGCCGGTGGCGCTGGCGCCGGGTGACGTGGTCTTCCTCGCGCGCGGGCTCGGGCACTCCCTGGTGAGCGCGCCGGGCGTGCCCACGCACGAGCTGCGGCTGCTGCCCGACGGCACCTGGAGCGGGGGGCCGCCGGAGGAGCCGCGGGAGGGCTGCCCGGACACCGTCACGCTGTGCGGGACCTACCGGCTGGACCCGGACCGGGCGCACCGGCTGCTGGCCGAGCTGCCGGAGGTGGTGCACCTGCCCGCCCAGGTCGGCAGCCATCGCTCGCTGCGGGCCGCGGTGGAGCTGCTCGGGATGGAGCTGGAGGAGCAGCGGCCGGGCACCGACGCGATCGTCACCTCGCTGCTGGACACATTGCTGCTGTACATCCTGCGGGCCTGGTGGGAGAGCGAGCACGCGGCGGGGCGGGCGCGGGGCTGGGCGGCGGCGCTGGCCGATCCGGCGGTCGCGGCGGCGCTGCGCGCGATCCACGGCGATCCGGCGCGCGCCTGGACGGTGGCGGAACTCGGCGCCGCCGGCGGGCTGTCCCGCGCGGCCTTCGCACGCCGGTTCACCGCGCTGGTGGGTGAGCCGCCGCTGACGTACCTGACGTGGTGGCGGATGACGACGGCGGGCCGGCTGCTGCGCCACGACGACCTCTCCCTGCGCCAGATCGCCGACCGCACCGGCTACACCTCGGAGTTCGCCTTCGCCAAGGCTTTCAAGCGGGAGTACGGGGTGGCGCCGGGCCAGTATCGAAGGGCCGCGTCGTAGGGCTGCGGCGTGCTGTCCCGTGGGTCAGCTCCTCCCCCGCAGCAATTCCAGCGTCTCCTCCAGCTCCCCCAGCAGCACCGCCGCCGCCTGCTGAGCGTCCCCGTCCGCGATGGCCTGGACGAGGGCGGCGTGGGTGTCGTCGCCGGTGTCGGGGTTCTGCTCGCGCAGGCGGGTGAGGTCCAGCAGGGTCACCAGGCCCTCCCGCAGGACGGGCGTGAACTCGGTGAACAGGTCGGCGAGGACCGGGTTGTGGGCGGCGGCGACCACGGCCGTGTGCAGGGCGATGTCGGCGTCCACGAAACCGGCGTCGTCCGCGGCGGCCGCCGCCCGGCGGCCCTCCAGTGCGGCCCGCAGCGCGGCGACGTCGTCGGGGGTACGGCGCTGCGCGGCGAGGCGTGCGGCCTGCACCTCGACGCCCATGCGGACCTCGTAGACGTCCGTGACCGCGGCCCGGCCCAGCCGGGTGGGCCAGTCCTCGACGGGCTCGGTGGCGATGACGAAGACGCCGGCGCCGTGCCGGGGCCGTACCAGCCCGGCGCCGGCGAGTGCGCGCAGCGCCTCGCGGACCGTGGAGCGGCCGACGCCGAGTTCCTTGGCGAGGGTGGTCTCGCCGGGCAGCTTGCCGCCGACCGGCCAGTGACCGGCGGCGATACGGTCCCGCAGCCGGTCCGTGGCCTGCTCGACCAGGGGGCTGGGGCGTAGGGGGCCGAGCGGCATGGGGTTCACCAACTTGTCCGAGGAGTCACGGCGTTCTTGAGCATTCTCACTTGTCTGAGGAGCTGAGGTCTCGCTAGCGTACCCGGCATGACGCTCCGCGGTCTCCTTCTCCTCGGCTGCCGCGGCGGGGTTTGACGCGACCGGCGCCCCGCCGCGGGGCTCCGTGCTGCCGGTCGTCGTCCGACCGAGCCGAAGGCAGTGACCGCCGATGAAGGCCCTGTGGAACCCCCAGCGCCCCAGCCCCATGCCGTACCACCGCTACCGCCCCTACCAGGACCGGGTGAACGTCCCTGTCGTCGACCGGAGTTGGCCCTCCGCCCGGATCGAGCGCGCTCCCCTCTGGGTCCCCGTCGACCTGCGCGACGGCAACCAGGCGCTGGCCGAGCCGATGGACACCCCGCGCAAGCGCCGCCTCTTCGACCTGCTGGTGCGCGTGGGCTTCAAGGAGATCGAGGTCGGCTACCCGTCCGCGAGCCGTACGGACTTCGACTTCGTCCGGCATCTGGCGGACACCGGCGCCGTACCGGACGACGTCACGCCGGTCGTCTTCACGCCCGCCCGCGCCGACCTGATCGACCGGACCTTCGAGGCGATCGAGGGGATGCCCCGGGCCGTCGTCCATCTGTACATCGCGACCTCGCCGGTGTGGCGGGAGGTGGTGCTCGGGCGGAGCCGGGCCGAGGTGTGGCGGACCGTGCGGGAGGCGGCGGAGCGCATGGCCCGGCGGGCCGGGGACGCGCCCGGCGTCCGGTTCCAGTTCTCGCCGGAGACCTTCAACCTGACCGAGCCCGACTTCGTCCTCGACCTGTGTGACCGGCTCACCGAGTTGTGGGACGCGAGCCCGGACCGGCCGGTCACGCACAATCTCCCGGCGACCGTGGAGATCGCCACGCCGAACGTCTACGCCGACCAGATCGAGTACGTGCACCGCCACCTGGCCCGCCGCGAGTCGGTGATCCTCTCCGTCCACCCGCACAACGACCGCGGTACGGGCGTCGCCTGCGCCGAACTCGCCGTGCTGGCCGGTGCGCAGCGGGTGGAGGGCTGTCTGTTCGGCAACGGCGAGCGCACCGGCAACGTCGACCTGGTGACCCTCGCCCTGAACCTCTTCGCCCAAGGGGTCGATCCGATGGTCGACTTCCGCGACCTCGACGCCGTACGGGAGACGGTCGAGCACTGCAACCGGCTGCCCGTGCACCCGCGCCATCCGTACGCCGGCGACCTGGTGCACACGGCCTTCTCCGGCACGCACCAGGACGCGATCAGCAAGGGGCTCGCCCACCGCGCCCGGCGGGCGGCCGAGTCGGGGGTGCCGGAGCGGCAGGCGCCGTGGGCGGTGCCGTATCTGCCGATCGACCCGGCCGACGTGGGGCGCTCGTACGAGGCGGTCATCCGCGTCAACTCCCAGTCGGGCAAGGGCGGGGTGGCGTACCTGCTGCGCGCGCACCACGGCATCGACCTGCCGCCGCGCATGCGGCCCGACTTCTCCCGGGTCGTCCAGGCCGCGACGGACGAGAGTGGGCGGGAGGCGACCCCGAAGGAGCTGTACGAGCTGTTCCGGGCGACGTACCTGACGGAGGGTGCCGTACGGCTGCACTCCTGGTCCACGCATGAGGAGGCCCCCGGCGTGCACCGCGTCGTCTGCGCGCTGGAGGCCGGCGACCGCGTCGGCGACTACGAGGGGACGGGCGCAGGGCAGCTGACCGCGTTCGTCGACGCGCTGGCCGGCGCCGGTTTCACGGTGGACGTCCTGGACTTCTCGGAGGACGGGACGGCGGCCTTCGCCGAGTGCCGGGTCGACGGCGTCACGGCCTGGGGCGCGGGAACCGGTCCGTCGGCCGCCGTGCAGGCCGTGCTCTGCGCGGTGAACCGGGCGGTGGCCCGGTGAACGAGGTGTTGCGCGCCGAGGCCGTCGATCTCGTCCGGGACGGCCGGCCCATCCTCCAGCAGGTGTCCCTGACGGTCCGGGCCGGCGAGCACTGGGCGCTGCTCGGCGCCAATGGCGCGGGCAAGTCCACACTGCTCGGGCTGCTCGGGGCGGTGGTGCATCCGACGCGGGGCACGGTGGAGGTGCTGGGGAGGCGGCTCGGCCGGGTCGATCTGCGGGAGCTGCGGGCGCACGTCGGACACATCGACCCGCGCCATCCGCTGACCTCGCCGCTCACCGTACGGGAGGTGGTGCTCACCGGGGTCACGAACTCGGTCGAGCCGGTGCCGAGGTGGCGGCCGACGCCGGAGCAGGAGGAGCGGGCCGAGGCGCTGATCGGGACGCTCGGGCTCGCCACGCTGCGGGACGCCCGCTGGCCGACGCTCTCACAAGGGCAACGCGGTCGCACGCTGATCGCGCGGGCCCTGATGCCCGAGCCCCGGTTGCTGCTCCTGGACGAGCCCGCGACCGGTCTGGATCTTCCCGGCCGGGAGCAGCTGATCGAGGCGCTGGAGGAGCTGCGGGGCGCGCATCCGCAGCTGGCGACCGTGACCGTCACCCATCACCTGGAGGAGCTGCCGGTCGGCACCACCCACGCCGTGCTGCTGCGGGACGGCCGGGTGATCGCGCTGGGGCGGGCCGAGGAGGTCCTCACCGGTGACCAGGTCGGCAAGTGCTTCGACCTGCCGCTGGCGCTGGAGCGGCGCGAGGGCCGGTGGAGTGTGCGGATCCGGCGGGCATGACAAAGGGGGGCCCTCGCCGGTGGAGGGCCCCCCTTTTCGCACGTCACTTGTTCAGGTAGGCCCAGAACTCGTCGAACGACAGGACCTTGTCGCCGTTGAGGTCCCGCTGCTTGATGATGGCCTCCGCCACCGTCTCGGTGACGTTCCAGTCACCCTCCTGGGCCAGGGCGGACTTGAACTCGGCGGCGGTGATGAATCCGTCACCGTCCGCGTCGATCCGCTGGAACTGCTTGCGTGCTTCCTCGATGTCCGCCACCGATCCGCCCCTTTTGGTCGTGTTTCTCATGCCGTGCTGGCGTACTGACGCTGGTCAGATTAACGGCCCGGCCAGGCCTTCAGTGCCGCGACCACCCAGCCGAACTCCTCCTGGTGCCTCGGCGGCTCCGACTCGCCCTTGATCACGGCCGCCAACTCCCGGTAGCGGATGACCTCGTTGCCGAGGTCGATGCGGCGGAGCACGGCCGCGCGGTCGGTGTCCGCGCCGAACAGTTCGGACAGGACGGCATCCGCCTCGGGGGACCGCGGCGTCACGCCGCGTTCCCGCGCCGTCCCCACCAGCTCGACCAGCCGCTTGAAGAACCTCGCCGAGGAGCCGGCCGGAGTCTGCGGGGTGCGGTCGGCGGCGTTGAACTCGATCATCTTGCGCATCGTGGCCCGGAAGTCCGGGTTCTGCAGCAGTTCCGCCAGCTCCACCCAGGCGTCGACCTGCTCCGGCGTCGGATCATCCGGCAACTGCACACCGATACCGCGGGTCCGCTCACGGACCCAGGGGTCGGCCGTGTCCAGCCCGTGGAAGATCTCCTCCACGAAGTCGTCCACGATCCGCTGCCGCTCGGCGGCCGACAGCCGCGCCAGTTTGTTCATCAATGTCATCTCCTCCGCTGTGGAACCCCGCCTCGCCACCGTCGACAGCACCGCACGGGTCACCCTCAGCGACCGGATCTGCGCGTCCAGGGCCGCGACATGGGTGGCCGCGACCTCGGCGACCGTCCGCTCCCCGGCCAGCACCTTCCGTACGTCGTCCAGGCCGAGCCCCAGCTCGCGCAGGGTGCGGATCAGCTCCAGGCGGGCCACGGCGGCGCTGTCGTAGAGCCGGTAGCCGCCGGTCGAGCGGGTCACCGGGGTGAGGACGCCCTCGTCGGACCAGTAGCGGATGGTGCGCACGGTCAGTCCGGTGGCCCGGGCCAGCGCGCCGATGGTGAGGAGTCCGGTGCCGTCTTCGGTCATGTCCGCGAGTCTGGGCCTTCCAGCGGGTGGAGACTCAAGGCCCCTCGGCCGTCAGCGCCAGGGCGTCGAGGTCGACGTTCAGCGGAAGATGCCGGTGTGCCCGAGCGAGTAGCGGCCCGGCTGCGGGTAGACCGCGAGGCCGTGCGGGCCGCTGCCGACCCTGATGCGGGCCAGTTCCTTGCCGGTGGTGGTGTCGATGGCGTACACCTCGGAGTTGTAGCGGCCGGACAGCCACAGGACCTTGCCGTCGGCGGAGACGCCGCCCATGTCGGGGCTGCCGCCGTCGGGCAGGTGCCACTTCTTGGTCAGCCGGTTCCGGGTGAAGTCGAAGACGGAGACGGAGCCCTCGCCCCGGTTGGAGATGTACATCTCGCGGGAGTCACGGCTGATGTAGAGGCCGTGGGCGCCCTTGCCGGTGTAGAGGAAGCGGGGCCGGGTGAACTTGTCGCCGTCGAGGATCCACAGGCCGTTGGCCACCATGTCGGCGATGTAGAACAGCTTGCCGTCCGGGGAGATCTTGACGTCCTGCGGCATCGCGCCGCGAAACGGCAGCGTCGAGTGGCGCAGGACCTTCATCCGCGCGGTGTCGACCTTGAGGATCTCTCCGCTGAACTCGCAGGAGACGATGAAGTAGCGGCCGTCCGGAGAGAAGTCGGCGTGGTTGACGCCGTAGCAGCTGACGGGCACGGACTTCACGACCTTCATGGTGTGCGCGTCGCGGAAGACGAGTGCGCGGTCCATGGAGGCCATGACGACGGCGTACTTGCCGTCGGGCGTGAAGTACAGGTTGTACGGGTCGTGCACGGCGACCGGCTTGCCCGCCTTGCCGGTCTTCGGGTCGATCGGGGTGAGGCTGTTGCCGAGGTCGTTGTTGACCCAGAGGGTCTTCAGGTCCCAGGACGGCACGACGTGCTGGGGCTGGTGGCCGACCGGGATCGTCTTGATGACCTTGTAGGTCCTGGGGTCGATGACGGTGACGGTGTTGGAGTTGGTGTTGGGGACGTACACCCGGGACGGGAAGTCCCGGACCACCGGGGAGAGTTGGTTCGGGCGGTCGGCGGAGTAGAGGTCCTTCGGGTCCTCCACCGGCGGCATCCCGGGGAGCACGTTCACCTGCTGCCGCACCTTCGGCCGCACCGGCGCCTTGCTGCCGAGGGCCTCGTTCTCGTGGTGCTGGGAGCCGGAGCACGCGGACAGCAGCGTCAGGGCGGTGAGGGCGGCACCGGCGGCCAGCAGCCGGGCGGCTTTCGTGGTTGGCATCAGCTCAGCAGCTCCGTGGTGGTGACCGCGCGCAGTCCGCGGCGGTCGAGTTCGTGGAGGAGGTCGGGCAGGGCGGCGACCGTGTCCGGGTACCCGAAATGCAGGCTCACCACCGATCCGCCGCGCGCTTCGGCGAGGACCTTGCGGGTGACGGCCGCGGCGCCAGGACGGGTGTAGTCGAGCGAGTCGACGTCGTACGACAGCACATGCGGATAGCCGGCGGTGCGGGCGAGCCGGGCGACCAGCGGGGAGGCGGTCGGCGAGCGGGACGGGCGGAACCAGGTGCCGATGGAGCCGGTGAGCTTCTTCAGCCGGTCCGCGCAGTCGGTGATCTCCTTGCGGGCGTCCGGCTCGGCCAGGGCGTTGACGGAGATGTGCCGTTGGGTGTGGTTCCCGAGGTCGTGGCCGCCGTCGAGGATCCGGCGGGCGATGTCGGGGTGTTCGTCCAGCCAGGTGCCGACGGCGAGCACGGTGAGCCGGGCGCCGTGCCGCTCGGCCGTGCTGAGCAGGGAGTGGGCGATGCCGGGGTCGCCCTGGCCGTGGAAGGTGAGGGCGACCTGGGGGCGGGTGCGCGGGCCGTGCGTGATCTGGGCGGGCTGCCCGGGGTAGGCGCGCGGGGCGGGGGTGGGCCGGCCGGCGGCCGTGGGGTGGCCGGGGGCGCCGGAGCCGGACGGGGACACGGATGGGGACTTGGAGTCCGGGGTACTGGGCGGGGCGTCCTGGCCCGCGCCGCAACCGGAGGCGAGCGCACCGCCGGCGACGAGCCCGGCGCCAGCGCGCAGCACCCCGCGTCGGTTGGTCGTGGTCACCTGCACCATTTAAGGGGCGTTAGGTAAGAAAACCTCCGATTGGCCCGAAAGGGGGATGATTTCGGGTCGCCGTAAGGACGGTGCCGTGCCCTCGCTACCTGTCGGCCACCCGCATCTCGAACCAGGTCGTCTTCCCCCGCGGCAGCAGGTCCACTCCCCATCTGTCGGAGAGCTTGTCCACGAGGAACAGCCCACGGCCGCTGACGTCCAGCTCCTGGACCGGCATCAGACACGGCAGGCCGCGCGAGGGGTCGCGGACCTCCACCCGGATCCAGCCGGGGCGGCGGCGCATCCGGAGGCCGAAGACCCGGGCGCCGGTGTGCCGTACGGCGTTGCCGACGAGTTCCGACACGAGTAAGACGGCGTCCTCGGTCAGCTTGGGGGTCAGCCGCCAGGTACGCAGGACGACGACCTGGGCGAGCCGGCGGGCCGCGGCCGCGGATTCCGGGCGGGACGGCAGCGGCACCTCCACCTCTGCCGGGTTGCCGTACAGTTCGAGCGCCTTGAGCGCCTGTTCGTCCTCGGCCCCGGGCGACCAGCGCGCCGCGGCCGCACGGCTGTGTCCCCGCGGCTGTTCGATGCCCTCCAGCCCCGCCATGCCCCCATGATGGCCGTCCGGAGCCGTCTTGGGGGCCGTTCCGACGGAATGCGCCCCCCGCACGCCCCCGCTCTCCACTTGGCGACCGGCATATGCCGACGGCATGTCACCGGCCAGTAGCGCCCGGTTGACCTGCGATGACGACTCGCTTCCGGGCAATCGTCAGACTCCCTCGACAGCGCGGGCTTAAGGCTGCCTTAAGGCTCCCATAAACCGCCCCATCGAGGGACCCGGAGGGGACGACGCGTCCATCGCAAGCGACCCGCGGGAGTTACGGGAAGGTTCACTCCGCTGACGGTCAGCGGAACTTGGCCTTGCCCGGACCCTCCTCCACGAAGCTGCGCATGCCGATCTCGCGGTCCTCGGTGGCGAACAGGCCCGCGAACCAGTTCCGTTCGACGGCGAGCCCGGTGTCGATGTCGGTCTCCAGGCCGGTGTCGACCGACTCCTTCGCCGCGCGCAGGGCGATCGCCGGGCCCTGGGCGAGCTTCGCGGCCCAGGCGTGCGCCTGCTCGTAGACCTCGGCGGCCGGGACGATGCGGTCCACCAGGCCGAGCGCGAGGGCCTCGTCGGCCTTGACCTGACGGCCCGTGAAGATGAGGTCCTTGGCCTTGGAGGGGCCGATCAGCCGGGACAGCCGCTGGGTACCGCCGGCGCCCGGGATCAGGCCGAGCAGGATCTCGGGCTGGCCGAGCTTGGCGTTGTCGGCGGCGATGCGGTAGTCGGCGCACAGGGCCAGTTCGCAGCCGCCCCCGAGGGCGTAGCCGGTGATGGCGGCGACGACGGGCTTGGGGATGCGGGCCACGGCCGTGAAGGAGTCCTGCAGGGCGCGGGCGCGCAGGACCATCGCGGTGTGGTCCATGTTCTGCATCTCCTTGATGTCCGCGCCCGCCGCGAACACCCGCTCGCCGCCGTAGATCACCACGGCGCGCACGTCGTCGCGGCGCGTGGCCTCCTCGGCGAGCTCCTTCAGCCGGTCCTGGGTGGCGACGTCCAGCGCGTTCATCGGCGGACGGTCGAGGCGCAGGGTTCCGACGCCTTCGGCGACTTCGAGATTCACGGTCATGGAGGCAGGTTAACGGGGACTAACGGCAACGGGCCCGGTGCCGTACCTCACAGCACCGGGCCCGTATGTCAGACGTGGCTCACTTCGTCCAGTCCGCCCACGACATGTTCCAGCCGTTGAACCCGTTGTCCGGTGCCACCGTGTGGTCGTGGGAGTTCTTGACGACCACCACGTCGCCGATGATCGAGTGGCTGAACATCCAGGCCGCCGGCGTCGAGCCGTCGTAGCCGCCGCGCACGTCGCTCAGGCCGACGCAGCCGTGGCTGGCGTTGTAGTTGCCGAAGGCGTCGCCGCCCCAGTAGTTGCCGTGCAGGAAGGTGCCCGAGGTGGTCAGGCGCATGGCGTGCGGGACGTCCTTGATGTCGTACTCGCCGCCGTAGCCGACGGTCTCGCCGTTCATGCGGGTGACCGTGAGCTTCTCGCTGATGACCATCTGGCCGTTCCAGGTGTCGTAGCCCGGCTTGCCGGTGGTGACCGGGATGGTCTTGATGACCTTGCCGTCCTGGGTGACCTTCATCGTGTGCTTCTTGGCGTCCACGACGGAGACCTGGTTGCGGCCGATGGTGAACTTGATGGTCTTGTGCTGCTTGCCGTAGACGCCGTCGCGGCCCTCGACGCCGTCGAGGTCGAGGTCGACGGTGACCTTGGTGCCTTCCTTCCAGTACTTCTCGGGGCGGAAGTCCAGGCGGTCGTTGCCGAACCAGTGGCCCTCGACGTCGACGGCCGGCTCGGTCCTGATCCTGATGGCCTTCTCGACGGCCTTCGGGTCGGTGATGCCCCGGTCGAAGTTGACGGAGAACGGCATTCCCACGCCGACGGTGGAGCCGTCCTCGGGGGTGAAGTAGCCGAGGAAGGTGTTCTTCGGGGTCAGGGTGGTGAACGTGGAGTCCTCGGCCGCCTCGCGGCCCTCGGAGTCCTTGGCGACCGCGTGCACCGTGTACTTGGTGGAAGCGGCCAGATGGGTCGACGGCGTCCAGGACGCGCCACCGCCGGTGATGGTGCCGGCGACCGCCCGGCCCTTGCCGTCCTTGACGGTGACCTCGGTCAGCTTGCCCTTGGCGACGTTCACCTTCAGCGCGCCGCTGGTGTCGACGCCGGTGGCACCGGACTTCGGCGCGATGGTGACGGCGGCGGCGGACTGCTGCTTGCCCTGCTGGGTGCTGGAGTCCTTGCCGCCCGAGTCCTTGCCGCCGCCCCCGCCGCACGCCGAGAGGGAGAGCACCAGGGCCCCGGCTATCAGTGCCAGCCCCTTACGGCCTCGCCGCCCTGCCGCCGACGCCCCCGGTATAGGCCGTATGTTCAAGTCGTTCTCCCCTCGCCGGGCCTGGTCAGGCCCGCTCCCCACCACACTGGTGCGCGCATATTAACCGCCAGGTTTTGAGCGGGGTGTCAGGCAAATGTCACCGTTCCGTCGCAACTTCCGCCGCGCACCGCCGCCCGGACCCGGTCCCCTCACCTGGTTACTTCACCGCACTGCCCGCTTTCCACTCCTGCCAGGTCATGTTCCAGCCGCCGAGGCCGTTGTCGGGGGCGACGGTCTTCTCCGTGCTGCCCACGACTTCGATGACGTCACCGATGAGACTGCGGTCGAAGAACCAGCCCGCCGGAGTGGCCGAACTGCCGCCCTTGACGTCCCTGAGGCCCACGCAGCCGTGGCTGACGTTGACGCGTCCGGGGGCGTTCGGTGACCAGTAGTTGCCGTGCAGGAAGGTCCCGGAGTCGGTGAGTTTCATGGCGTGCGGGACGTCGGGGATGTCGTACTCGCCGCCGAAGCCGACCGTGTGGCTGTTCATGCGGGTGACGTCCAGCATGTCCATCACCACCATCTTGCCGTTGTACGTGGGGTTCTGCGGGGCGCCCGCGGTGATCGGCACGGTGGCGAGCAGCCGGCCGTCCCGGCGTACCTGCATGGTGTGGGTGGCCGCGTCCACCAGCGAGACCTGGCTGCGGCCGACGGTGAAGGCGAAGGTCTTGTCCTGCAGCCCGTAGACCCCGGGCGCCCCTTGGACGTCCCGCAGGTTCAGGTCGACGGTGACCTCGGTGCCGGGTTTCCAGTACTGCTCGGGGCGGAAGTCGAGGCGGCTGCTGCCGAACCAGTGCGGGCGGATCTCGACGGGCGGCTGCGCGCTGACCCGGACGGCGCGTTCGACGGCGGCGCGGTCGGCGATCTCCCGGCTGAAGGAGAGGGAGACGATCATGCCGGTGCCGACGACGGCGCGGTTCTCGGGGGTGACGTAGCCGATGAACCGCTCCTCGGGGACGAGCGTGGTGAAGGTGGTGTGCCGGGCCGAGCGGCGGCCGTCGGCGTCCAGCGCCACCGCGTCGACGGTGTACCTGGCGGCGAGCGCCAGCCGGTCCTGGTCCGGCCGCCAGGTCGCGCCGTCCGCGCTGATGTGCCCGGGCACCGGGGAGTCCTGGGCGTCCTGCGACTTGACGACGGTCACCTTCTCCAGGCGGCCGTCGGGCACCCGCACGCGAAGCCGCTGGTCGGGGCGGACGGCCCGGCTGTCGTCGTCGGGGGTGACGTGGATGACGTCCTCGGGCGCCGGGGGTTTGCCGAGCGCCTGGCCCAGCCCGAACGCTCCGCCCAGCCCGAACGGGCCGGAGTCCCCGGACGAGCACCCTGCGAGCAGTGCCGTCCCTGCCAGTACGGCGGCCAGCGCGGCCCCCGTGCGCCGCGCGCGCCCTTGTACGTGCCTCACGCGGGGCTCAACGACCGGGCCCGCTCCGGGGAAACGTGAGTGCGAGGCACGCACTGGGCAGAAGAGAGGGAAGGACGACACGCTGGGGAGCCGCCGCGCCCACGCAGGGGGCGCCTTCTGGACCAGGTCGGCTGAAAGGGACGCAACGGGACGGTCACGCCGACATGGGCCAGGAGGCGCCCCCTACCGTCGGGGCGCAGCCGTGGCGGGTGGCCGAGGGTGCCTTGCGGCACGCTCGGCCACCCGGCTCGGCGGACTGTGCCGCCCCCGGGCTGAAAGAGGGGCCGACAGGTGACGAGCGCAGCCGAGCAGCGGGCACCGGCCGGGGAGCCGGCCGCCGGGACCGGGCAGCAGCCTGCCGTGGTGAACGGCGCGCGGCGCGCCGCCGTGCCGGCCCCGGTGGTGTGGCCGGGCGCCCCGACACCGCTGGGGGCCCGGTTCCGGGTGGGCCCGGACGGGGTCGCGGGTACCAACTTCGCGCTGTGGGCGGGCGGGGCGGAGGCGGTCCGGGTGTGCCTGTTCGACGAGCGGGGCCGGGAGACCCAGGTGCCGCTGACCGAACTGACGCACGAGATCTGGCACGGCTTCGTCCCCGGCGTGATGCCCGGTCAGCGCTACGGCTACCGGGTGGACGGCCGCTGGGACCCGTGGACCGGCGCCCGGTGGAACCCGGCCAAGCTGCTGCTGGACCCGTACGCGCGGGCGGTGGACGGGGAGTTCCGGCTGCCGCCCGAGGTGTACGGGCACGTCCGGGACTGGCCCGAGCAGTACGTCGCCGACACCGTGCGCGACGACCGGGACTCGGCGCCGTACGTGCCGAAGGGCGTCGTCGTCGACGATGACGACGACTGGGAGGACGACCGCCGGCCGAAGACCCCGTGGGCCGACTCCGTCATCTACGAGCTGCACGTGCGCGGCTTCACCAAGCTGCACCCCCGGATTCCCGGGGAACTGCGCGGCACCTACGCCGGCCTGGCGCACCCGGCGGCGATCGAGCACCTGGTGAAGCTGGGCGTCACGGCCGTCGAACTGCTCCCCGTCCACCAGTTCGCGCACGAGGACCACCTGCTGCGCCGGGGCCTGAAGAACTACTGGGGCTACAACTCCATCGGCTACTTCGCCCCGCACGCCGCCTACGCGGCCTCCGGTACGACGGGACAGCAGGTCGGCGAGTTCAAGCGGATGGTGCGCGCGCTGCACGCGGCGGGCATCGAGGTCATCCTCGACGTGGTCTACAACCACACGGCGGAGGCGGGCGAGTTGGGCCCGACCCTGTCCTTGAAGGGCATAGACAACCGCGGCTACTACCGCCTCCAGGACGACGCCCGCGGGTACGCCGACTACACCGGCTGCGGCAACACCCTGCATGTCGTCCAGCCCCAGGTGCTGCGCCTGATCACCGACTCGCTGCGCTACTGGGTGACGGAGATGGGCGTGGACGGCTTCCGCTTCGACCTCGCGGCGGCGCTGGCCCGCTCGATGCACGACGTCGACATGCTGTCCCCGTTCCTGGCGGTCATCGCCCAGGACCCGGTGCTGCGCCGGGTGAAGCTCATCGCCGAGCCCTGGGACATCGGCTCCGGCGGCTACCAGGTCGGCGCGTTCCCGCCCCTGTGGACCGAGTGGAACGACCGCTACCGGGGCGCCGTCCGCGACTTCTGGCGGCACGCCCTGCCGGACGTCCGCGAGATGGGCTACCGCCTGTCCGGCTCCAGCGACCTGTACGCCTGGGGCGGCCGGCGCCCGTACGCCTCGGTCAACTTCGTCACCGCGCACGACGGTTTCACCCTGCGCGACCTGGTGTCGTACGAGCGCAAGCACAACGAGGCCAACGGCGAGCACAACCGCGACGGCAGCGACGACAACCGCTCCTGGAACTGCGGGGCGGAGGGCGAGACGGACGACGAGCGGATACGGGCCCTGCGCCGCCGTCAGCTGCGCAACCTCCTGACGACCCTGCTGCTGTCCACCGGTGTGCCCATGCTGGTGGCCGGCGACGAACTCGGGCGCACCCAGCGCGGCAACAACAACGCCTACTGCCAGGACAACGAGATCAGCTGGCTGGACTGGTCCCTGCTGGACGACCCGGCCTGGCGGCCGCTGTTCGACCTGACCTCCCGGCTGATCGCCCTGCGTCACCGGCACCCGGTGCTGCGCCGCCGCGCCTTCTTCTCCGGCCGCGCCCACTCGGCGGACGGGCTGCGCGACCTGGCCTGGTTCACCGCGCGGGGCGCGGAGATGACCGAGGGCGACTGGTACGCCCCGGCCGCCACGCTCGGCATGTACCTCTCCGGCCGGGACATCCCGGGCCGCGACGAGCGGGGCGCGCCGGTCACGGACGACAGCTTCCTCGCGGTGCTGCACGCGGGCGAGCGTCCGACCGGGTTCGTGCTGCCGGGGTCGCCGTGGGCGGAGCGGTACGAGGTGGTGGTGGACACCTCGCGGGAGGAGCAGGCGGAGCCGCCGGGCACGGTCCACCCGGCGGGTACGGAGATCACGGTGCCGGAGCGGGCGGTGCTGCTGCTGCGCGTGCTCTGATCCTGTGCGAGGCCCAACCCGGGTAGCGGGCTCAGCCCAGGATGCCCCGGTCGTACCCCACCGCCACCGCCGCCGCGCGGTCGTTGACGCCCAGCTTGGCGTAGAGGTGGGTGAGGTGGGTCTTCACCGTGGCCTCGCTGATGAAGAGTTCGCGGGCGATCTCGCGGTTCGGGGTGCCCTTCGCGACCAGGGCGAGGACCTCGCGTTCACGGGCCGAGAGAGGTTCGCCGGCCGAGGTGCGGGGCGTGCGGACCGCGTGGACCAGGCGGGAGGCGACGGCCGGGGAGAGGACCGTACGGCCCTCGGCGGCGGCCCGGACGGCGGTGAACAGCTCGTCGCGCGGGGCGTCCTTGAGGAGGTAGCCGGTCGCGCCCGCCTCGATCGCGGGCAGGGTGTCGGAATCGGTGTCGTACGTGGTGAGGACCAGGACCTTCGCGCGGGCGCCGCGCCGGGTCAGCTCGCGGATGGCGTCCACGCCGGAGCCGCCGGGCATCCGCAGGTCCATGAGGATCACGTCCGGGTCCAGGGCGGCGGCCCGGTCGACCGCCTCGACGCCGTTCGCGGCCTCCCCGAGCACCCGGAAGCCCGGCGCGGACTCGAACATGCCGCGCAGGCCGTCGCGGACGACCGGGTGGTCGTCGACGATCAGCAGCGAGATGGGGGTGTCAGCGGTCATCGCGCACCAACGGTACGCGAGCCGACACCGCCGTGCCGTGTCCCGGCTCCGACTCGACCGTGAGGGAGCCCGCGATGCGCTCGGCGCGGGCCCGCATGCCGTCCAGGCCGAAGCCGCCACCGCGGGTGCGCTCCGGTACGGCGGCCGGGTCGAAGCCGGTGCCGTCGTCGCGGATGTCCAGCGTGACCTCGTCGCCCATGAAGGACAGGGTGACGCCGACGCGGGCCGGGCGGGCGTGCCTGGCCGCGTTGGACAGGGCTTCCTGGGCGATACGCAGGAGGGTCGCCGAGACCTCGTCGTGCAGCTGCTCGGCGGTGCCGGTGACCGTGAACCCGGCGCGTACGCCGTTGCGTTCACCCCAATCGGCGACCGTCTTCTTCAGCGCCTCGGGCAGCCCGTCGGTGGCGAGGGCGACCGGGGCGAGGTTGTGCACCGAGCGGCGGGCCTCGCCGAGGCTCGCCCGGGCCAGCGCGGAGGCGCGCTCCAGGTGGGTGCGGGCGGTGCCCAGGTCGGGGGCGTTCGCCACGACCTGGAGCTGGGCGATGATCCCGGTCAGGCCCTGGGCGATGGTGTCGTGGATCTCGGCGGCGAGCCGGCGCCGCTCGTCGGCGACGCCCGCCTCCCGCGCCTGCACGAGGAGCTGGGCGTGCAGTGCGGCGTTCTCGTCGAGGGCCTGCTGCAACGCCGTGTTGGTGCGGGCCAGTTCGGCGATGGTGTCGGCCTGCGTACGGACCCGTGCCTGTTCCTGCTCGGCGAAGCGGGTGAAGAGGGTGACCATTCCGAGGTTGGCGCAGAACACCACGACGAAACCCACCCACAGGACCACGCCGCGCGGTGGCATGCCGCCGATCTGGCAGCCGGCCATCGTGATGGCCGTCAGGAAGAGACCGGACCGAGCCAGCCGGCGGGGCAGCTGATGGCCGGCGCTGTAGTAGCCGGTGACGGCATAGAAGGCGAACCACGGGTTCAGCCAGCCGAGCGCGAACCCGATCGCCCAGCGTACGAAGTACAGGGTGGCACTCATCCGGTTCGGCGCCGGAAGGTCGCGGACCCTCCGCCCGAAGGCCAGCTGCAGTACCAGGGCGACGACCACCAGCGCTCCGGCGGCGTACATCTCGTCCGCCGTCATGCCGACCACGCGGGCCGAGCCGGCCGCCGTCACCACGGCCACGGCGAGCAGCGCGTAGGGCCCCCAGTAGTCGAAGGAGACCCTGTGCTCCGCGCTCACGGCGTTCGTCATGCCGCCAGTGTCCGGCACGGCCCGCTCACTCCCAGCGGAACCAGCGCGCGGCACCGGCCGTCAGCAGCACCGTCCACAGCGCGAGCACACCCAGGTGCGCCCAGCCGGGCCAGTGTCCGCAGGCCGCCTCGTCGAGGGCGCGGGCCGCCGCGCCGAACGGGGTCAGCTGGACCACCCGGGCCAGCGTGTGCGGCATGGACTGGACCGGCAGCCAGACGCCCGCGCAGAACATCATCGGGAAGAACACCGCCGACCCGATCGCACCCGCGATCTTCGTGGTCCGGGACAGCGCCGAGACGACACTGCCGAGGGCGAGGGCGGCCGCCGCGGCGAGCACGAGGGCGAGCAGATAGCCGGCCGGCTGCTGGGGCAGGGCCACGTCGAAGGCGACGCGGCCGACCGCGATCGCGAGCAGCGCCGAGCACAGGGCGACCGCGCCCTGCACCACCATCTGCGCCGACAGCAGGGCGGAGGGCCGTACGGGAGTGACGGACATCCGGCGCAGGATGCCCCGCTCCCGGTAGCCGGTGAGGACCTGCGGCAGCGACTGCACGCCGGACATGATCAGGGCGATCAGTACGGCCACGGGCACATAGGCGTCGATGGGCCGCAGCCCGTGCATCGACTCGTCGGTCTCCCGGAACGAGGGGATCGAGCCGAGGATCGCCAGCAGCAGCGTCGGGAACAGGAAGATCCAGAAGACGGCGGCCGGCTCGCGGCGGAACAGGCGGAACTCGGTGCGCAGTACGGCGGTGTTCATGCCGCGGCCTCCGTGGTGAGGTCCAGGAACGCGTCGTCCAAGGTGGCGTCCACGACCCGGAGTTGGTGGGCGGTGACACGGTGGCGGGCGAGCAGGGTGATGACCGCGTTGACGGTCTCGTCGGTGCCGGAGAGCGTGATCCGCCCGTCCTTGTGCTCGACCGAGGCGAGCGCCGGGAGAGCGGCGAGGTCGCGTTCGTCCAGCGGAGCCGACGGGGTGAAGCTGATGACGGTCGCACCCGCGGAGCGACGGATCAGCCCGGCCGGTGTGTCCAGCGCCGCGACCCGTCCCTTGTCGATGACCGCGATGCGGTCGCAGAGCCGCTGTGCCTCCTCCATGAAGTGGGTCACGAGCAGCACGGTGACCCCGCTGGCGCGGACGTCCTCGATGAGCTGCCAGGTGTCGCGGCGGGCGCGCGGGTCGAGTCCGGTGGTCAGCTCGTCCAGCACCACGATGCGGGGGCTGCCGATCAGGGCCAGCGCGATGAACAGGCGCTGCTGCTGCCCGCCGGACAGCTTGCCGAACCGGGTGCCGAGCTTCGCCGTGAGGCCGAGGCGTTCGGCCAGGGGCCGCCAGTCGGCGGGCCTCGGGTAGAAGGCGGCGTACAGCTTAAGCGCCTCGCGCACGGTGAGCTTGGCCTGGAGTTCGCTCTGCTGGAGCTGGGCGCCGAGGACCTTCGCGACCTTCTCCTGGTCGGCGACGGGGTCGAGACCGGCGACCCGGACCTGGCCGCCGTCGGGGACCCGCAGGCCCTCGACGCACTCCACGGTGGTGGTCTTGCCGGCGCCGTTCGGGCCGAGGATCCCGAAGATCTCGCCCTCCTCGACGGCGAAGGAAATGCCGTCGACGACGGCCCGGCCGCCGTACGACTTGCGCAGATCGGTGACTTCGATGACGGATGGCATGCCTCGAGCATCCCGGCCGGGCGGGGCCCGGCACATCGGCCGGCCCGCTCGATGCGGCATCGTCCGATCGGTTGATGCCGGGCTACGACTCCCGGCCCGTGCGACCGACGGCCGAGCGGGGTCCGGCCGAAACTCGGTGGGCGATGTCAGTCCCGATCCGTACGCTCGCGGTGATGCCCACGACACGTGCAACCACCGAGGACCGTTCGGCCGTTCGCACCCTGTTGCGGCTGTGGCCGTACATCCGCCCCGTGCGGGCGCGGCTGTTCACGGCCGCGTTCGTCGCGATCGTCGCCTCCTGTACCGGACTGGTGATCCCGCTCGTCCTGAAGTGGATCGTGGACGGACCGGTCGCCGACCGGGACCCGGCGGGCGTCTGGCTCGGCGCGCTGTATCTGCTCCTCCTCGGGATCGCGGAGGCGGTCCTGTTCGGCATCCGGCGCTGGCTGGTGGCCCGTCCGCTGTCGCACGTCGAGGCGGCGATGCGGGCGGCCCTGTACCGGCATCTGCAGCGGCTGCCCGTCGCCTTCCACGACCGCTGGGCCTTGGGCCAGTTGCTCTCGCGGGGCACGACCGATCTGATGCTGCTGCGCATGTTCCTCGCCTTCCCGCTGACGTTCCTGCTGGTCAACGGGGT
Organism: Streptomyces sp. NPDC001709; assembly: GCF_053596375.1. NCBI lineage: Bacteria > Bacillati > Actinomycetota > Actinomycetes > Kitasatosporales > Streptomycetaceae > Streptomyces > Streptomyces sp. NPDC001709. The sequence goes on from NZ_JBSFGB010000014.1 coordinate 207,101, forward strand.
CACGATCCTGGTCGGCGTGGTCATCATGCTGCTGCAGGACTGGGTGCTGGGGCTGGTCATCCTCGGTCCCGCGATCCCCGTGATGTGGACGTGCGCGGTCTTCGAGCGGCGGTACGCGCAGGTGGCGCGGCGCGCCCAGGACCAGGTCGGTGACCTGACGACGGTGGTCGAGGAGAGCGTGCTCGGCATCCGCATCATCAAGGGCTTCGGCCGGCACCGCAGCCAGGCGCGGGCCTTTCGCGAGCTGACGCTCACCCTGCGCGGCACGGAGCTGCGCAAGGCACGGCTGCTCGCGACGATCTGGGGTGTCATCGTGACCCTGCCCGAGCTGGCCATCGGGGCGGCGCTGGTGCTGGGCGCGGTGCGCGTGGCCGACGGCGGCCTGTCGGCCGGCACGCTGGTCGCCTTCCTGAGTACGGCACTCGCTCTGCGGTGGCCGGTGGACTCCATCGGCTTCATGCTGGCGATGAGCCAGGAGGCGGCTACGGCGACGGAGCGGTACTTCGAGGTGATGGACGAGGCCCCGGAGGATGCGTGGGCCGGGGGTGGGGACGCTCGCCCGCGCTCGCGGGGTGCCGCCGCAGCGGCGCGACCGCCCGCAGCCGCGTCGGGGCTTCGTTTCGAGAACGTCCAATTCCGCTACCCCGACGCACCCCCCGGCTCCCCGCCCCTCCTCCACCACATCGACCTGCATATCCGCCCCGGCGAGTCCGTGGCCCTGGTCGGAGCGACCGGCAGCGGTAAGACGACCCTCACCGCCCTCGTCCCGCGCCTGCACGAGGTCACCTCGGGCCGCATCACCCTCGACGGCGTCGACATCGCCGAGATGCCCCGCGACGAGCTGCGCGCCAAGGTGGCCGTCGCCTTCGAGGAACCCACCCTCTTCTCCGCGAGCGTCGGTGAGAACGTCCTCATGGGAGCGGCGGACGACGCCGGCCCGGCGGACCTCGACCGCGCGCTGGCCGTCGCGCAGGCCGACTTCGCGCACGCCCTCCCCCAGGGCACCGACACCCGCGTGGGCGAGCAGGGCCTCAGCCTCTCCGGCGGCCAGCGGCAGCGCCTCGCGCTGGCCCGCGCCGTGGTCGGCGGACCGGAGTTCCTGGTGCTGGACGACCCGCTGTCCGCCCTGGACGTGCACACGGAGGCCGCGGTCGAGGCCGCCCTGCGGCAGGTCCTCGCCGACACCACCGCACTGATCGTGGCCCACCGCCCCTCCACGGTGCTGCTCGCCGACCGGGTCGCGCTGCTCTCGGGCGGCCGGATCGCCGCCGTGGGCACGCACCAGGAACTGCTGCGCACCAACGCCGAGTACGCGCATCTGATGTCCGGGGACCCCGGGGACACGGAGGACTCCCGTTGACCACCACGACCGCCGCCACTCCCACCGCCGAGGACGACGAGCTCCCCGGCTCCCGCGCTTCGGGCGAGGACGCCGGCTCGGGCGACGTCTTCGACCGGGACGTACTGCCCGCCCCGCCCGGCGCCACGGCCGCCCTGCTGCGCTCCCTGCTCGCGCCCCTGAGGACCAGGGCCCTGGTGACCGCGCTCCTGCTGCTGCTCCAGCAGGCGGCGGTGCAGATGGGACCGCTGCTGGTGGCGTACGCCATCGACAACGCCGTACCGGCGTTCCGGGACCACCGGTACGGTCCGCTGGTCGCGGTGGCCGTCGGTTATCTGCTGTGCGCGCTGCTCTCCGGCGCGCTGCAGTTCGCGTTCATCGAGACCTCCGCCCGGGTCAGCCAGGACGTGCTGCTGGACCTGCGCGGCCGGATCTTCCGGCACGCACAGGCGCTGAGCATCGACTTCCACGAGCGCTACACCTCGGGGAGGCTGATCTCCCGCTCCACGACGGACGTCGAGTCGCTGCGCGAGCTGCTCGACGAAGGCCTGCAGGAGCTGGTGACCGTCGTGCTGTCCTTCGTCTACATCTCGGCGATGCTGCTGTGGCTGGACCTCGGCCTGGGCACGGTCGCGGTGGCCTCCTTCGTGCCGCTGTACCTGCTCGTCCGGCTCTACCAGCGGCGGGCGGCACGGGTGTACCGGGTGCGGTCCACGGCGATCGCGGCGGTGATCGTGAAGTTCGTGGAGACGATGAACGGCATCCGTCCGGTGCGCGCCTTCCGCCGGGAGGCGGCGAACGACACCGAGTTCGCCGTGCTGAACGCGCGCCACGCACGCACGAACGGCGACGCCCTGCTGGAGATGGCCCGCTATGTGGTCGGCTCCCGGCTGGTGGCCAACACGGCCGTGGCGGGGATCGTGCTGTGGGGTGCCTACCGGGTGGCGTCCGGCTCGCTGGAGCTGGGCGTGCTGGCGGCGGCGGTGCTGTATCTGCGCCGGCTGTACGACCCGATCGACCGGCTGGGCATGTTCCTGAACTCCTACCAGTCGGCCGCCGCCTCCCTGGAGAAGATCGCCGGGCTGCTGGCGCAGACCCCGTCCGTGCCGGAGCCGGTGGAGCCGCGCGAACTCCCGCCGTCGAAGGGTAACTTCCCGGGCCGGGAGGTCGTCTTCGACGGGGTCCGGTTCGGCTATCGCACCGGCGGCGAGGTGCTGCCCCGCTTCGATCTGGCCCTCCCGGCCGGGCAGACGGTCGCCGTGGTCGGCTCCACGGGCGCGGGCAAGTCCACGCTCGCCAAGCTCCTCGCCCGCTTCTACGACCCCTCCGACGGCCGTGTCCTGCTGGACGGGGTGGACCTGCGCGAGCTGTCGGTGCCGGAACTGCGGCGCGGTGTGGTCATGGTGACCCAGGAGGCGTTTCTGTTCTCCGGCACGGTCGCGGACAACATCGCGATCGGGCGGCCCGACGCCACCCGTGCCGAGATCGAGCAGGCGGCGAAGGCGATCGGCGCGCACGAGTTCATCAGCGCCCTGCCCGACGGCTACGACACCGACGTCCGCAAGCGCGGCGGGCGCATCTCGGCCGGTCAGCGCCAACTGGTGGCGTTCGCCCGCGCGTTGCTCGCGGACCCGGCCGTACTCATCCTCGACGAGGCGACCAGTTCCCTGGACATCCCGGGCGAGCGGGCCGTGCAGCGCGCGATGTCGACGGTGCTGCGGGGCCGTACGGCCGTGGTGATCGCGCACCGGCTGTCGACCGTGGAGATCGCGGACCGGGTCCTGGTCATGGAGCGCGGCCGGATCGTCGAGGACGGCCGCCCGGACGAACTGATCGGCGGCACGGGCCGGTTCGCGGATCTGCACCGGGCGTGGCGGGACAGTCTGGCGTAGTTCAACCGGCGTTCACGCGCGCTATGGTGGGTGGTTGACAGGCGATCACGCCGACGTCGGCGCACGCCCAGGCCGCTCTGCCGGGCCCAACGTCAAGGCCGCGTCAAGGCCTCGCCGCGCACTGTTCTCGCTTGAATAAACGTTCAATCAAAGGAACTCTTGTTCGGGCAAAGGGGTCTACTCGCATAGATGATCCCGGTGCTGTCATGCTCACGACCGCCCGGAACTTCTGCCGGGCACCGCACCGGGAGACCCCCACATGTCCCGAATACCGCGCCCCCTGGTGACCACCCTCTCCACGCTGGCCCTCGCCGCCGCGGGCCTCACCGTCACCACCGGCTCCGCCCACGCCGCAAGTTGCAGCCAGGGCTACCTCCCCCTGCCCGACCCGGCCTGCACGCCCGGGGCCCTCAACCCCGACGTCACCCAGGACACCATCGACTCGACCATCTGTGTCTCCGGCTGGACCGCGACCGTACGGCCGCCCAGCTCCTACACCACCGCGCTGAAGAAGAAGCAGATCGCCGAGTACGGCTACTCCGACACCAGCCTCTCGGACTACGAGGAGGACCACTTCGTCCCGCTCGAACTCGGGGGCTCCCCGCGGAGCGAGGAGAACCTCTGGCCCGAGCCGCACTACGGCGACGAGACCTCCTCGAACAAGGACACCGTCGAGAACAAGCTGAAGAAGGCCGTGTGCGCCGGTGACGTCAGCCTCTCCGACGCCCAGGACGCCATCATGACCGACTGGACGACCGCCCTGTCCAGCCTCGGCCTGAGCTGAGCCTTCACTCCCCACAAGGGGCCCCTTCGGGGCCCCTTATTCGATGGAGCGGCCGCCCCCACCCTGGATACCGTCGAGGTTTTCGGGCGACGCCGAGCCGATCGGGGGATGGATGATCGACGCGTACGAGGATCCGGGCAGGCCTGACACGCGCGGGGGCTGGCACTATCTGTGGTGGCTGGTGCTGCGGCAGCCGGGCCGGTCGGCGGCCGGGGCGGCGCTGGGCAGTGTGTGGATGGTGCTGCTGGCCGCACAGCCGTATCTGATGGCGCGGGCCGTGGACGACGGCCTGGTGCCGGGGCGGCTGGGCGTGCTGGCCGGCTGGACCGTTGCGATGTTCGTGATCGGATCGGTGAACGCCTGGCTGAGCATCATGCGGCACCGCACGATGACCCGGGTGCGGATGGACGCCAACTTCCGCACGGTGAAGGTGGTCGTGGGGCATGTGGTGCGGCTCGGGGCCGCGCTGCCGCGCCGGGCGGGGGCCGGTGAGGTGGTGACGATCGGGGTCGGCGACGTGCAGACCATCGCACAGGCGATGACCGTGATCGGTCCGGGCGTCGGCTCGGCCGTGGTCTACGTGCTGGTGGCCGGGCTGCTGCTGGGGGTCTCGGTGCCGCTGGCCGCCGTCGTACTGCTCGGGCTGCCGGTGATCGCGCTGGTCACCGGGCCGCTGACGCTGCGGCTGCAGGGCGCGGAGAGCGTGTACCGGGAACGGCAGGGCGTGCTCGCCGCGCGCATCGGCGATCTCGCGGGCGGGTTGCGCGTCCTCAACGGGCTGGGCGGGAAGAGTCTGTTCGCGGACGCCTTCCGGAAGGACTCGCAGCGGCTGCGGGCGCAGGGCTACCGGCTGGGCGCGGTGGCCAGCTGGGTGCAGGCGCTCGGCATCGGCCTGCCCACGCTGTTCCTGGCCGTGGTGACCTGGCTCGCGGCCCGGCTCGCGGCCCAAGGGTCCCTGACCATCGGCGAGTTGGTGTCGGTGTACGGCTATGTGGCGGTGCTGATCGGGCCGGTGGCCTTCCTGGTGCAGATGACCTACGACCTGAACCGGGGTGTGGTGGCCGCCCGCCGGGTCGTACGGCTGCTGCGGCTGGAACCGGAACCGGACGAGGGCACGCTGCCCGCGCCCGAGGGACCGGCCGAGCTGCACGATCCGGCGTCCGGAGTGCGGGTGGTGCCGGGCCGGCTGACCGCGCTGGCCGCCGCCCGGCCCGCCGAGGCCGCCGCCGTGGTCGACCGGCTCGGCCGCTTCGGGCCGACCGGCGCCACCTGGGGCGGGGTACGCCTGGACGCGGTCCCGCTGGCGGACGTGCGCGGACGGATCCTGGTCGCCGACAACGAGGCCGACCTGTTCGCCGGGCCGCTGCGCGAGGTCGTGGCCGCCGGGCATCCGGCCGGGGAGGCGGAGCTGGGCCGGGCGGTGTACGCGGCCGCCGCCGAGGATGTCGTACGCGCGCTGCCGGAGGGACTGGACTCGGCGGTGGCCGGGCAGGGCCGCAGCCTGTCGGGCGGGCAGCGGCAACGGGTCCGTCTGGCCCGGGCGTTGCTCGCCGACCCGGAGGTGCTGCTCGCGGTGGAGCCGACCTCGGCACTGGACGCGCACACGGAGGCGACGGTCGCGCGGCGGCTGCGCGAGGCACGGGAGGGCCGTACGACGGTGGTGACGTCGACCTCGCCGCTGGTGCTGGACCGCGCGGACACGGTCGTGTTCCTGGTCGACGGGAAGGTCGCGGCGAGCGGCCCGCACCGGCGGCTGCTGGCGGCGGAACCGGGCTATCGGGCACTGGTGGCCCGGGACACGGAAGGGGTCGTACAGTGACGACGGCTGAAGGACTGCTGCCGGTCGCCGACCGGGCTCGGGTGCGGCGGGCCATGCTCCGGCTGGTGCGGGCCGACGGGCGGGCATTCGCCGCCGCGCTGCTGCTGAACGCGCTGGCGGCGGGGGCGGGGCTGGTCGGTCCGTGGCTGGTCGGCCGGATCGTCGATGCGGTGCGGGCCGGGCAGGGCGTCGGCCCGGTGGACCGGCTCGCGCCGTGGATCCTGGCGTGCGCGCTGGCACAACTGCTGCTGGCCCGCTGGGCGCGGTACGTGGGGTACCGGTTCGGGGAGCGGACGCTGGCCCGGGTGCGCGAGGAGTACGTGGAGCGGGCGCTGGCGCTGCCCGCGTCCGTGGTCGAGCGGGCCGGCACCGGCGACCTCACCGCACGCGGCACCGCGGACGTGGCGATCGTCGGCACCACGCTGCGGGACGTCGGCCCGGAGCTGCTGGTGTGCACGGTGCAGGCACTGTTCGTGCTGGGCGCGGTGTTCGCGCTCGACCCGCTGCTCGGGGCGTTCGGGCTGCTCGGGCTGACCCCGATCTGGCTGGCCCTGCGCTGGTACCTGCGGCGGGCCCGGGACGGCTACCTCGCCGAGGGCGCGGCCACGTCCGAGGTCGCGGAGATCGTCGCCGCCACGGCGGCCGGGGCCCGGACCGTCGAGGCGTTCGGACTGCGGGAGCGGCGGATCGCGGCGAGCCGGGACGCGCTGGAGAAGTCCCGCCGCACCCGCTTCTACACGCTGTTCCTGCGGACGGTCTTCTTCCCGGCGGTCGAGGTGACCTACACCGTGCCCGTGGTCGGCGTACTCCTCCTCGGCGGCTGGCTGCACCAGCGGGGCACGGTCGGGGTCGGCGCGGTGGTGGCCGCGGCCCTGTACCTACGGCAGTTCACCGAGCCACTGGACCAGATCCTGATGCGCGTGGAACAACTGCAGAGCAGCAGCGCCTCATTCGCCCGCGTGGAGGGACTGGCACCGACACGGCGGGGGGACAGCGGGGGGCCGGAGTCCGCGAGGGCGGCGCAGTCGCCGCGCGGGGAAGCTGCGAGGCCGGCGCCGGCTCCCCGGGCCGAGGCTCCGGCCGGCTCGCTCGTCCCGGTCGACGACCGGATCGACGTGTGCGGGGTCCGGTACGCCTATGAGCGGGGCGGTGAGGTGCTGCGCGGGGTGGATCTGACGGTGCGGCCCGGGGAACGGCTCGCCGTGGTGGGACCTTCCGGCGCCGGTAAGACGACACTCAGCAGACTCCTCGCGGGCATCGACCGCCCCGGCACCGGCACGGTGACGGTGGGCGGGGTGCCGGTGGCCGAGCTGGAGCCCGAGCTGCTGCGCCGCCAGGTGGTCCTGGTGACGCAGGAGCACCATGTGTTCCTCGGCACGGTCCGCGACAACCTCCTGATCGCCGAACCGGAGGCCACGGACGCCGACCTGTGGGCGGCGCTCGCGGCGGTCGGCGCCGACGACTGGGTCCGGGGCCTGCCGGACGGCCTCGGCACCCGGCTCGGCGAGGGCGGCCGGTCCACCGACGGCTCCCAGGCCCAGCAACTCGCCCTGGCCCGCGTGGTACTGGCCGATCCGCACACCCTGATCCTCGACGAGGCCACCGCCCTGCTGGACCCCACCACGGCCCGGCACACCGAACGCGCCCTGGCCGCCGTCCTGGAGGGCCGTACGGTCATCGCCATCGCCCACCGCCTCCACACCGCGCACGACGCCGACCGCGTGGCGGTCATGGAGAACGGCCTGCTGACCGAACTGGGCACCCACGAGGAGCTGGTGACGGCCGACGGCGCCTACGCCGCCCTGTGGCGGACCTGGCACGGGGATACGGGCGGGCAGCCGTGAGCCACAACTTCCGCCCGAGAGGCGGCACTTCATGATCTACGACGTCCTCCTCTCACGTCCGCTGCCCCCGGACACCCTCGCCGACACGCTCGCGCGGTGCCTGGGCGTCCGGCCGGCGGACGTGGATGTCGCCGACGAGGACACCGACCAGGAGCTGCGCGACTGGGACGCGCTGGTGCTGTGCGGCACGGCGGCGGTCAGCGGGGACGTGACCTCGGTGCTGGACATCTACGTCCGGGAATCCGTCCAACCGCAGCTGCCGGAGGCCGACTTCGCCGCCGCCCTCGCCCGGTCGGCCGGAGTCCTGGTGCTCTACCCGGCCGAGTCGTTCCCGCCCAGCGCCTACTGGCTCGCGGCACCGGACGGAGTCGTCACACGCGCCCGCCTGTACGGCCCCGACGACGACGTCCCGCACTACAGGATCGACGCCGTCGAGGCCCCGGTCGACGAGCTGCCGGACACACGCGTCGCCCGCATCCCCGAGGTCGTACGCGAACTGGAGATCGCCACGCCGCTCACGGACGAATTCCGCGCGCGGGCAGGGCAGTTCGCGCCCGAGCAGGCCGACGTCACGGGCACTCCCCTCTGGCACACACGCACTAGCCTCGGCGCCTGGGAGAAGCTCGTCCGGCAGCTGGCGGACGACTGGGCCCCCTCCGGCTGGTACCCCGCCGATCTGTACCGCGAGCGCCTGGAGTGCCGCGACGAGATCGAGGAGCTCGGCCCCTGGCTGCCCGGGACGCTCCAGGCACGGTTGCGCGCGGCGCTGGCGGAGCTGGACGCGCTGTTCGCCGCGCACACCGTCGAGGACACCGGCGCCCAGCGCCCGGAACCGGACAACGGCACCCGCACGCACGGCTGGTGGTGGGCACGCCGCCCCGACCCCCTGCCTTGGTGAGCCCCTGCCCTGACACCCCTCCCCTGATGACAGATCCGCATATCGAACATGAACATCCGGTCAACGGACCATTTCCAGCCAACTTTGTGACGCGGTCCTGACAGGTGCGCTGATCCCCTGTCACTCTTCCCAAGCCGACTCACAGCAACCCCACATCACATCTGCTCCGCGTGAGCCGGCCTGCACGTGGTTCCGCGTACCGCCCTGTTCTGCCCGGGCGTCCCAAACCCACCGTCCGGTCTCCCCTGGCCGCGCGACCCGCGGTCACGCAGAAGGAGTCAGTGTTGAGCAGCAGTTCCTCTCGCAGACGCACCCCCCACACCACGCGTCGTACCGCCACCGTCGCCCTCGCCGGCGTCGCCGCCCTGATCGCCGCCGCCGTCCAGTCGGGCGCGGCCAGCGCCGCACCGGCGAAGCCCCAGCCCGGCGAGATCAACAAGGCTCATCTGGCCGTGCGGCTCACGCCCTCGCAGCGCGTCGAGCTGATCCGCCACGCCGATGCCGGCAAGGCCGCCACCGCCCGTTCCCTGGGCCTCGGCGCCAAAGAGCAGCTGATCGTCAAGGACGTCGTCAAGGACGCCGACGGCACCCTGCACACCCGCTACGAGCGCACCTACGCCGGCCTTCCGGTGCTCGGCGGTGACCTGGTCGTGGACAGCCTGTCCGGCAAGACCATGGAGGTCATCAAGGCCACCGGCGCCACGCTGAAGGTCACCGGTCTCACCCCGGCCGTGTCGAAGGCCGCGGCCGAGCAGCAGGCCGTACAGCGGGCCAAGGCCCGCGGCGGGAGCAAGTCGGCCGCGGACAGCATCCGCAAGGTCATCTGGGCCGCGAGCGGAAAGCCCGTCCTGGCCTACGAGACGATCGTCGGCGGCCTGCAGGACGACGGCACCCCGAACCAGCTGCACGTCATCACCGACGCCACCACCGGCAAGAAGCTCCACGAGTACCAGGGCATCGAGACCGGCGTCGGCAACACCCAGTACAGCGGGCAGGTGAACCTGACGACGACGCACTCGGGCTCGTCGTACACGCTGACCGACGGGGCGCGCGGCGGCCACAAGACGTACAACCTGAACCACGGCTCCTCGGGCACCGGCACCCTGTTCTCGCAGACCAACGACACCTGGGGCAACGGCACCACGTCCAACGCGGCGACCGCGGGCGCGGACGCCCACTACGGCGCCCAGGAGACCTGGGACTTCTACAAGAACACCTTCGGCCGCAGCGGCATCAAGAACGACGGGGTCGGCGCCTACTCCCGCGTCCACTACGGCAACTCGTACGTGAACGCGTTCTGGGACGACGGCTGCTTCTGCATGACCTACGGCGACGGCTCCGGCAACAACGATCCGCTGACCTCGCTCGACGTCGCGGGGCACGAGATGAGCCACGGCGTCACCTCGAACACCGCGGGCCTGGAGTACAGCGACGAGTCCGGCGGCCTGAACGAGGCGACCAGCGACATCATGGGCACCGGCGTGGAGTTCTACGCCAACAACAGCAAGGACGTCGGTGACTACCTCATCGGCGAGAAGATCAACATCAACGGTGACGGCACGCCGTTGCGCTACATGGACAAGCCCAGCAAGGACGGCGGCTCCGCCGACTCCTGGTACTCGGGCGTCGGCAACCTCGACGTGCACTACTCGTCCGGCGTCGCCAACCACTTCTTCTACCTCCTGTCGGAGGGCAGCGGCGCCAAGGTGATCAACGGCGTCAGCTACGACTCGCCGACGGCGGACGGGCTTCCGGTCACCGGCATCGGCCGGGACAAGGCGCTGCAGATCTGGTACAAGGCGCTGACCACCAAGTTCACCTCCACCACCGACTACGCGGGCGCCCGCACCGGCACCCTCGCGGCGGCCGGTGAGCTGTACGGCACCTCCAGCACCGAGTACAAGGCGGTGCAGGACGCCTGGGCGGCCGTGGCGGTCGGTGCGCGCTCCGGCGGCGGCGACGGCGGCGGTACGACGTACGAGAGCAACGTCCAGGTGGCCATCCCGGACAACGGGCCGGCCGTCACCTCGGACATCACGGTCTCCGGCAGGAGCGGAAACGCGCCGGGCAACCTTCAGGTGAGCGTCGACATCACGCACACCTGGCGGGGCGACCTGGTGATCGACCTCGTCGGCCCGTCGGGCACCGCCTACCGCCTGAAGAACTTCAGTTCCTCGGACTCGGCGGACAACGTGAAGCAGACCTACACGGTCAACGCCTCCGCCGAACCGGCCAACGGCACCTGGAAGTTGCGGGTACAGGATCAGGCCACCTACGACACCGGAACGATCAACGGCTGGAAGCTGACGTTCCCGTAAATCGTCTGCAAAAAGCCCGAGAAATGGGCGCCGTCCGAGGGTCCTGCACCCTCGGACGGCGCTGGTTAACACGCCTGCAACGTTTCTCGGACAGTCGATTTCCAGCCAACATCACTTCAGGGCCCTGACATGTACGCGCCCCTGATGTCACTCTTCCCTCACCCGCCGCACAGCTTCACCCCACCGTTCCGGCCAGTAACCCCACGCTGCCCGGACTCCCCACATGAAGGAGCTTGCGTGACCCCCCGCTACACGCGTCACAAGCGCGCCACTCTGGCTATCGCCACCGCCGTCGCGGCCGGAGCCCTCATCTCCACCGGTCTGGCCGCCACCGCGACCGCCGCGGGCACGACCGGCACGACCCCCGGCGCCGCGCCGACCACGCTGTCCGCCGCCGCCCGCACCTCCCTGATACAGAAGGCGCAGGCCGACGCCGGCGCGACCGCGCAGCGGCTGGGCCTCGGCGCCAAGGAGAAGCTGGTCGTCAAGGACGTCGTCAAGGACGCCGACGGCACCGTCCACACCCGCTACGAGCGCACCTACGCGGGCCTTCCGGTGCTCGGCGGCGACCTCGTCGTCCACACCGCCAAGTCCGGCAAGACCGAGGGCGTCACCAAGGCGAACAAGGCGACCATCAAGGTGGCCTCGCTCAAGCCGCAGATCACCGCCGCCAAGGCCGAGAAGCAGGCGGTGTCCGCCGCCAAGACCCTCGGCTCCGCCAAGTCCACCGCGGACGGCGCCCGCAAGGTGATCTGGGCCGGTTCCGGCACGCCCGTCCTCGCCTACGAGACGATCGTCGGCGGCCTGCAGGACGACGGCACCCCGAACCAGCTGCACGTCATCACCGACGCCGCCACCGGCAAGAAGCTCTTCGCGTACCAGGGCATCGAGAACGCGACCGGCACCGGCAAGACGCTGTACTCGGGCACCGTCAGCCTCACCACCACCCAGTCGGGCTCGTCGTACAACCTGACCGACGCCTCCCGGGGCGGTCACAAGACCTACAACCTGGCCCGCAAGACGTCCGGCAAGGGCACCCTGGTCGCCAACTCGACCAATACCTTCGGCACCGGCACCGCCTCCACCTCCTCCAGCGACCAGACGGCCGCCGCCGACGCCGCCTACGGCGCGCAGGAGACCTGGGACTTCTACAAGAGCACCTTCGGCCGCAGCGGCATCAAGAACGACGGTGTCGGCGCCTACTCCCGCGTCCACTACGGCAGGAACTACGTCAACGCCTTCTGGGACGACAGCTGCTTCTGCATGACCTACGGCGACGGTGAGGGCAACGCCGACCCGCTGACCTCGCTGGACGTGGCCGGCCACGAGATGAGCCACGGCGTCACCGCGAACACGGCGGGCCTGGACTACTCCGGTGAGTCCGGCGGCCTGAACGAGGCGACCTCGGATATCTTCGGCACGGGCGTGGAGTTCTACGCCAACAACGCCAAGGACCCCGGTGACTACCTCATCGGCGAGAAGATCAACATCAACGGCGACGGCACCCCGCTGCGCTACATGGACAAGCCCAGCAAGGACGGCGGCAGCGCCGACTACTGGTCCTCGTCGGTCGGCAACCTGGACGTCCACTACTCGTCCGGCGTCGCCAACCACTTCTTCTACCTCCTCTCGGAGGGCAGCGGTTCGAAGACGATCAACGGGGTGACGTACGACTCCCCCACCTCCAACGGCTCCACGGTCACCGGCATCGGCCGGGACAAGGCGCTGCAGATCTGGTACAAGGCGCTGACGACGTACTTCACGTCGACCACGGACTACAAGGCGGCCCGCACGGGCACGCTGAGCGCGGCGGCGGACCTGTACGGCTCCGGCAGCACCGAGTACAAGGCGGTGGCCGCGGCCTGGTCGGGTGTCAACGTCAACTGACGTACGCGCGGTCGAGGACGGGCGGTACCCGGGAGGAAAGTGTTCCGGGTGCCGCCCTACCCTTGTGACCCATGTCCTCGGCGCCCTTCACCTACGAGCCGGTCGGCGCGACCCGCGACGACCTGACGTACTGCCCGCCCGGCTTCCACCCCCTGCTCGTCCGCACCCGCCTCGGCGAGGGCCAGAAACTCTTCCACCGCGCCGCCGAAGCGGTCCTCACCTGGGAAATGCACCGCGCCCTGGGCGTGGGCATCGACGCGGGCGCGGACAGAGCCGCGGAGGGCGTCGACGTCACGGTCACCCTGGCGGGAGTCATCAAGGCCCCCTGCCGCATCATCTGGACGGCAGAGGAACCCCGCAGGGCGGGCTGGGCCTACGGCACCCTGGAGGGCCACCCCGAGTGCGGCGAGGAGGCCTTCCTCATCGACCGCACGGGCGACGGCACGGTATGGCTGACGGTGGCGGCCTTCAGCAAGGGCGCCAAGTGGTACGCAAAGGCCGGCGGCCCGGCAACACGCGGCCTGCAACACGCCTACGCCCGCCGCTGCGGAACGGTACTGCGCAAGCTGTGCGAGGGCCTGTCCGAGGTATGACCGCCCTCAGTCCTCCAGCCGTACCAGAGTGCCCCGCGGCCCCTGGGCCACGATCTCCCGGAGGGCCGCCGTCATGGCGGGCACACCGGGCTTCGGGAACGACGACGAGATCCGGGCAGGCGAAAAGACACCGGTCGCCGTCCAGCGCCTGAGCACCGCGCCGATCGCGTCCGGCGTCATCAGCGTGGCAGACCACCGGCTGCCGTCGGGCAACCGCACCCAGGCATCGGCGTCGTCGACGACCGCCGCCTCCTCAGCGGCACCGAGCAGGAAGTAAGCACTGAAGCCGGCCTTCCGCACCACGTGGTAGATCCTCTCCGGCCTCGGTGAGTTCCTGCCCGTCATCCATCGGAATTCAGCCGACCTGCGCGCCGGCGCCCCGTTCCGCGTTGCGACGCGCGATGTGCCGATGTGATGATCCGGCACATGACGGAGCGCGGGGGCGACGCCGAATCAGCGGCACGAATACGCAGGTCACGGCTGTACGACTATGTGGACCTGGCCCGCACCGACCAGCGGGGCACGACCGTACCGGAGGCATCCGAGACCACCGGTTTGCCGGAGCGTGCGGCCGATGTCGCTGACGCCACGGACGTCGTCGAGCGCAGGCGGCGTGAGTTCGCGGTGCTGCTGGGCGAGTTCCGTCGTACGGCTGTGCTTGTCCCTCTCGATGCCGAGAAGGGCGGACTGCTGACGGCCGACTTCGGAGGCGTCCGCTGGATCTACGCCTTCTCCCACGAGCATGCCCTGGCCCGTTTCGCGCTCGCGCGTGGTGAGGGCGCCCGGGAGTGGGCGTACCAGCGATGGCTCGGCGCACGTCTGCTGGATGCGGCGGTGCCGGCCGTGGGGGTGCCGTGCGGGGTGGCCCTGGATGTGGGCAGCGAGGGCGAGGGCGCGCTGTTTCCGCCGGTGCGCGGGATCGTGCCGGATGAGGCGGCGGTCGGCACCGAGGCGGAGGCGACGGGGACGGGGGATGTGAAGTGACGGGCGGCGGCAAGGACTTGAAGACGGACGGGCTGGCGTTGATTGCCAAGGGCCTGACCGACGCGCTGGCCGAGCTGAAGGAACTCGGCATGGTCGGCTCGGCCGGGGCCGGGCGGGGGTTCAACGACATCGCGCTCTCGGGACTGGAGCTGGGTCACGAGGGGCTGACCGGCGAGTTCAAGTCGTTCTGCGAGCGCTGGGAATGGGGCGTGCGGTCGCTGATCAACGAGGGCAACGGGTTCGCGGAGAAGACGGGCCTGGCGGCGGGCACGTACTACGAGACCGACCAGTACGTCGCGGGCACGGTCAAGGTCGTAGAGAACGCGGCCGTCGGCAATCCGTAAGCACCCTCGCACCGCCGGGCCTGAACCCGGGCGAGCTGATCAGCGAGTTCGGCGGCTCGGACACCGAGCAGCAGGGCGGTAAGGGCTGATGGAACTCGGCGACGTCACCAACTCGGTCCTGGGCGGCGCGGAGCACCTCTGGGACGAGGGCAAGGAGAAGCTCGGCGAAGGTGTCGACTGGGCGACGGACAAAGTCGGCGAGAAACTCGACCAATACGGCCTGCACAAGTGGGCCGACGTGGTCGAGGACTGGGGTGACGGAGTTGCCTCCGACCTCGGCGCCACCCCGGGCGAGAAACAACTCGGCCAGACGGACGAGGCGAACGAACTCGTCCACGGCAACCCGCACACCATCCGTGAGAGCGCCAAACACCTCAGGGACTTCCACGGCGCCTTCGACAAGGTCAGCCAAGGCCTGAAGAAGGTCGACTCCTCCGGCTGGCAGGGAGAGGGCGGCGACGCCTTCCGCAAGAAGTTCGGTGTGCACCCCACGAAGTGGGCGCAGGCGGCCGAGGCATGCGCAGCGGCAGCAGGTGCACTGGAGGCGTACGCCGGCACCGTGAAGTGGGCGCAGGGTCAGGCGAAGGAGGCCATAGCGCTCTACGACAAGGGCGTGAAGGCGTCCAAGGCCGCGGTCGACACGTACAACAAGAAGGTCGGAACCTACAACGCCAAGGTCAAGGCGAGCGAGGACCCGGGCCCGAAGCCCGGCCCGTTCCACGACCCCGGCAAGGCCGACATCCAGTCCGCCGCCCACAAGCTCACCGCGGCGCGCAAGCAGCGCAACACCGCCGCCTCCGAGGCCCAGGGCAAGGTGAAGGCGGCCCTGGCGCACGCTCCCGCCGAGCCCCCACCCCTGGCCCGCCTCAAGAACGACTTCGTGGACGGCGCCGAGTCCACCGGCATCGAACTCACCCATTTCGCGGGCGGCTTGGCCAAGGGCGCGGCGGGCATGGTCAATTTCGTCCGCGGCCTGGACCCCTTTGACCCTTACAACATCACTCACCCAGCCGCCTACCTGCAGAACGTCAGCATGACGCTCTCCGGCCTGGCCTCCACCGCCTCCCACCCCGACCGCGCCCTGAAAGACATGTGGGACCAGGCCCGCAAGGACCCGTCCGAGTTCGGCGGCCGCATGTTCTCCCAGATGCTCATGGGCGACGGCGCCGGGATGGAGGTCGGCCTGGCACGGGAAGGAGCGGAGGCGGGCCTGACCCGGCAGGCGGCCGAGGCAGCGGCCCGGAAGGAGGCACGGGCGGGGGCGGAGGACGCGGGCAAGGCAACGGCCCGGGACAAAGTCAACGAAGACCCGCACCAACCCTCACGCGAGCCGGACTCGGTGGAGAGCGGCGGCACCGACCCCATCGACCTCGCCACCGGCAAGATGTACCTGCCGCAGACGGATGTCGCTCTCCCCGGCGTGCTCCCGCTGGTACTCGGGCGTCGGGTGGAGTCGGGTTACCACCTGGGCCGCTGGTTCGGCCCGTCCTGGACCTCAACCCTGGACCAGCGCCTGGAGATCGACGCCGAGGGAGTCGTCTGCGTCACGGAAGACGGCCTGCTCCTGTCGTACCCGCATCCGGCACCGGGCGTACCGACCCTTCCGAGCCACGGCCCGCGCCTCCTCCTGGACCGGGTCGACGGCGGCTACACGATCACCGACCCGCGCACCCGCCGCACCTGGCACTTCGCGGATCGCGGCCCCGACCTAGCAGTCCTGGAACAGATAGACGACCGCAACGGCAACTGGATCACCTTCGAGTACGACACCGAAGGCACCCCACTCGCCGTCCACACGAGCGCCGGCCAGGGCGTGCGCATCACCACGGACTCGGGTCGCGTCACGGCGTACCACCTAACAGCCACGGGCGAGGAGCTGAAACGCTTCGCCTACACGGACGGCAACCTCACGGAGGTCGTCAACTCCTCCGGTCTTCCCCTCCACTTCACGTACGACGACCGGGGCCGCGTCACATCCTGGACGGACACGAACGACCGCAGCTACACGTACGAGTACGACGACCAGGACCGCTGTACAGCCGAGGGCGGCGCGGAGGGCCACATGGCCCTGCGCCTGACGTACGAGGACCCGGACCCGACCACCGGCCTGCGCACCACAACGGCGACGACCGGGGAGGGCCACACCCGCCGCTACCTGGTCAACAAAACCTGGCAGGTAGTGGCGGAGACCGATCCCCTGGGCGCCACCACCCGCTACGTCCGCGACCGCTACAACCGCCTGCTCTCCGCGACGGACCCACTGGGCCGCACGACAACGTTCCGCTACGACGACGAGGGCAACCTCACTTCGGTGACCCGCCCGGACGGGCGCGAGTCGAAGGCGGAGTACAACGTCCTGGGCCTGCCGGCGAAGGTGGTGAACCCGGACGGCACGGTGATCCGCCAGACGTACGACGACCGGGGCAACCGCACGTCGGTGACTGACCCTGCTGGCCAGACGACCCGGTTCGCGTACAACGAGGCCGGCCACCTGAGGTCGGTGACGGATCCGCTGGGCAACACGACGCGGGTGGTCTGCGACCGCGCCGGTCTCCCGGTGGAGGTGACGGACCCGCTTGGGGCGGTGACCCGTTACGAACGAAACGCAGTCGGCCGCCCAACCGCCATCACCGACCCGACCGGCGCCACAACCCGGTTGGAATGGTCGATCGAAGGCCACCTGACCCGCCGCACTGCTCCCGACGGCACAACGGAGACGTGGACGTACGACGGCGAGGGCAACTGCACCAACCACACCGACCCACTCGGCGGCGTCTCCCTCTTCGAATACACCCACTTCGACCTGCTGACGGCTCGCACGGGCCCCGACGGCGTGCGCTACGAGTTCACCCACGACACAGAACTGCGCCTGACGAAGGTCACGAATCCACAGGGCCTGACCTGGGAGTACACCTACGACCCGGCCGGCCGCCTGCTGTCGGAGACGGACTTCGACGACCGCACGCTGACGTACGCGTACGACCCGGCTGGTCGCCTCCTCAGCCGCCGGAACGTGCTGGGCGAGGTCGTCTCCTTCGAACGCAATGAACTGGGCCAGGTACTCCGCAAAGACGCAGCAGGTCAGCTGACGACCTACGCGTACGACTTCACGGACCAGTTGGCCCAGGCCACGGGCCCCGACGGCACGACCCTGACACTGCTGCGCGACCGCTACGGCCGCCTGCACTCGGAGACGGTCAACGGCCGCACGGTGACGTACACGTACGACGCCCTGGGCCGCCGCACGGGCCGCACCACACCAACTGGCGCCGTCACCACCTGGGCCTACGACGCCGCCGGCCGCCGTACCGGCATGGTCGCGTCAGGCCGAGCGATCGATTTCACCTACGACGAGGCAGGCCGAGAACTGACCCGCCAGATCGACGGAGCGGTCACGCTGGAGCACACCTTCGACGCGATGGGCCGCCTGGCCATCCAGTCGGTGACGGGTGCGGAGGGCCGCACGGTCCAGCACCGGGCGTACACCTACCGGGCCGACGGAAACGTCATCGGCATCGACGACCACTTGTCCGGCTCCCGCAGCTTCGACCTGGACGTGACGGGCAGGGTGACAGCGGTTCACGCGGCCGACTGGACGGAGCGCTACACCTACGACGAGGCAGGCAACCAGACCCAGGCAACCTGGCCGCCGACCCACCCAGGTGCGGAGGCAACGGGCCCCCGCATCTACGCAGGCACCCGCATCACCCGAGCCGGCAACGTCCGCTACGAGCACGACGCCTTGGGCCGCATCACCCTCCGCCAGAAGACCCGCCTGTCGAGAAAGCCGGACACTTGGCGCTACGAGTGGGACGCCGAGGACCGCCTGACATCAGTGGTCACTCCGGACGGCACCCGCTGGCGCTACACCTACGACCCCCTGGGCCGCCGGACGGCGAAACTCCGCATGGCGGACGACGGCGAAACGGTCGTGGAGCGGGTGGAGTTCACTTGGGACGGCACGACTCTCTGCGAACAGACCACAACCGCTGAAGGCCTCCCCAACCCGGTCACCCTCACCTGGGACCACCAGGGTTTACGCCCCCTGTCACAAGCAGAGCGCATCACCGCGGCTGACGCTGCTCAGGAAGAAATCGACTCCCGCTTCTTCGCCATAGTCACCGACCTGGTCGGCACCCCGAGCGAACTCATAGACGAACAGGGCGAAATCGCCTGGCGCACCCGAAGCACCCTATGGGGAACGACAGCATGGGCGACGAACAGCACCGCATACACACCCCTACGCTTCCCGGGCCAGTACTACGACCCCGAAACCAGCCTCCACTACAACTACTTCCGCCACTACGATCCCGAGACCGCCCGCTATCTCACCCCGGACCCCCTAGGGCTCGCGCCTGCACCCAACCCCGCCGCATATGTGAGGAACCCACATTTGCGGGTCGACTACCTTGGGTTGGCTCCGTGTCCCCGTGAAACAGGGCCGAGTGATCGCGCTCGCGGCCGTTCCGACGAAGCATCAGAACCTGGCCTCGGTGAAGTAATCCCGGGCGGACGGGCAGACGGTGAACTGGTCTTCTCGGGACACGGGGGCTGGGATCCGGCCAACGGCTTCTTTACCGTTCCAGAAGGAAGCTCCATAACCTTCTACAGTCCCCACGGAACAGGTCTCGCCAACCGGGCGGCCCTGGACGTCGAGCAGGGCATCAACTGGAACCCGGTCGAAACCTTCGAAAGTGGCGCCGTCATACCGAACTACACCCTCGGTCCAGCTCCAGAACTACCTAGGATGAGCGAGTCCATCGACGTGGTAGGAGACATGAATTTGAGCGACCTCCTGTATCCTCACATGGGGCCTACACATTGGGCAGCATGCCGCAACGGACCTTCAATTTGGGATCACTGATGACATACTATAGAGATCTCTCGCCGTACGAGTACTGGAAGACAGTCTGGCCGCCGAATCCGCCCGAGCACGCAGATAGACGCCTGAATGTCGGATGGCTCGGCCGAGACGGCGAGTTCCCCACAGGGGATTGCCCGGAGAGTTTTGTTGACCTCCTCATCGACAGAGCCAGCACCCCGGCAAACCTCACACGGGGTGTACATCATTGCGAATTCTGCAACCGGAAATCACCCCTACAAGTAACGAATCCAACATCAGGCAGGACCGCCCGCCTCGGAAACGGAGAAATCATCGTCGAGGCAGCCACCGGAGAAACTTACATGGCTCCAACATTGATCATTCATTACGTAATCGATCACGGGTATCTGCCCCCGATAGAGTTCATAGAAGCAGTGATGAACTGAAGCGATCAGCGTTGTCAAGGCCGCAAGGCATACCCATATGAACTCGGGAGCGAATACCTGCATCTCCGGAAAAGACGGCAGCGAGCGGCCGATGAACCTCGCGGCCCGTTCCGTCCGAAGTCCGCGTCGTCCAGCCAGACCTGCGCGTGTACTCAGCCCCCTGGAACGAATCTGCCAAGCGTGGCACTGCCATCGGTCGCAAGTCGCCGAACCCACCCAGCAGCGTGCATGCGAGAGGCGACCTCGCCCCTGACCGACGGAACGGATCCAGCCGGCCCAAGGCCCGGTACCGGTCAGGGCCACCGCTCTTCCGGGCCGCCTGCTTGCCTCTCCCCCATGCTGCAGTGAGGTGTGTCAAGGGTGGCCCCGGAGGGCATCACCGAAGGCGACGCACAGCGCCCATGACTCGCCTCGCGGAAGCACGACACTGGCCGGGAAGCGGTCGGCCCAACGGTGACGTCCTCACTCCTCGGCGAACAGCTCCGTCGCCTCAGAGGCGTGGACCGCCCGCTGAGCCCAGTTCTCCAGCTGGGCCAGGTCCGTGCAGGTCATCACCCGCTCCCGGATGGCGTCGGGCACGGAGATGCCGCGCCACTCCAGGATGCGCAGGGTCATCTCCTGACGGTCCTGAACACGCCCCTGCTCCAGACCTTGCTCCAGGCCTTGCTCCCGTCCTTCCTCACGTACTTGCTCAGCGAGCGGGTGTCGCCAGAAGTACTGGATCGCCGTCATCAAATCCCTCCACATCTGCTTCGCCTGGGGGTCGGCCAGGCAAGAGTCGACGAACTGCACGAAGACTGCGGCACTGTCGGGGTCGATGGTCCGCAGGGCGGCGGCCAGGGATTCCAGTATGGCCTCAGCCTGCGGGCCACGCCCGTGTGTCATGGCCGAGAGCACCGCAAGGGGGACGTCCTTCTCGGCCTGCCGCTCGTCCGCGATCACCGGCACGTTGTCCGGGCCGAGGACCAGGGGCCGTACCGTCAGCGAGTGCCAGTCGCGGAAGCCGAACCGGATCGGGTGTGAGGCCCACTGGGCGGTCCTGCTGCTCTGGGTGATGACGATGAGCACGGGCTCGCAGCGGTACTTCTCGTACAGGTAGCTCAGGTAGTACGGCCAGCTGCCCCGCTTGCGCTCGTCCACCTTCCCCTGCGACTCCACCACCAGCAGATACGTACCCTCGTCCGTCTCCGCCCTGAGCAGGGTGTCCACACGGCGCTCGACCGGTTCGATCTCGGTGAGGTCGATGTTCAGCGCCGCGATCTCCCTGGGTTCGGGGAACGGCACGTGCAGGACCTTCTGTAACGCCTTCGTCAGCAGCGTCGGATCCTTCTGGAAGATCCGGTGCAACGCCTCATGCGACGAGCCGACCATCAGCTCTCCTTTCCATCGCCGTGATCAACGAGCTACGCCGCCGCAAGTTCGCACCACACGTACTTCCCCCGGTCCCCGAACCGAGCCGTCGGCTGCCACCCCCAGTACTCCGCACACGCCTTCACCAACCCCAGGCCCCTCCCCTCCTCCGACTCCCCCACCTGCTCCAGCGGACACGCCGGACACACGGCTGGTGGGAGGAGTACCGGGGTTCGCTGCCCGACTCGTTCCTGGACTTGGCCGAACTGGACCACCACGCCATGTTCCTCCGGGAGGTGGCCATCCTGTATGTGCCGAGCCTGCTGCAGACGGAGGACTATGCCCGCGCTGTCTTCTCCGCCCGCGTACCCGAACTGACCTGTGACGAGCTGGAGTTGCGCGTCCAGCACCGCATGAGGCGTCAGCAGCTCACCGTCCCGTACGAGCTGGTCATCCACGAGGCGGCCCTGCGCATCAGAGTCAGCGACCGTGCCGCCCCCTGGACCCAACTGGGCAAGCTGCTGGAACACTCCGAATCGGACGACGTCACCGTACGGGTCATCCCCTTCGACCTAGACGGCTTCGCGAGAGCCGCCAGCGCCATGACGTACGCCGGTGGCTCTATTCCCAAGCTGGACACGGTCGTACGCGACGTACCCCACGGCTCGGCCTTCATCGACTCCGAAGCACAGCTCAGCGCCTTTCGAACGCGCTTCCGTAAGGTGGAGGCCGTATCGCTCGGCCCGGACCGGTCACGCGACTTCATCCACAAGCTGGCGCAAGAGCTGTGAGACATCCCATGGACACCCCCGACAACTGGCGGAAGTCGTCCCACTCGGGCCCCGACGACGGCAACAACTGCGTGGAAATAGCCACCACCCCCACCCACACAGCCATCCGCGACACCAAGGACCCAGCCGCCCGCACCTTCACCATCCCGGCCGGGTCCTTCGCCCTCTTCGTCGAGGCTCTGAAGGAGACGCCCTGACGGGGACCTCGGCAGCCCTCTACCGCAACAACACCCCCGCCCCGTCCACCCCCTCCTCCGGCGGCACCGCCACCAGCCCCAGTTCCGCGGCGGAGGCCAGCAGCCGGTGGGACGGGAGGATGCGGACCGTGTAGCCGTACGGGCCGGTGCGGTCCAGGGCCAGCGGGCCCTCGTAGAGCAGGCGGCCCTCCAGGTCGGGGGTGCCCGTCGGTTTCAGGGGGACCACCGTCGCGTCCGTGATGCGGTCCTCCGCGTCCACCCGGCCCGATACCGCCTGGACCTCGACGTCGTCCGGGGTCAGCGAGCCGAGGGCCACCCGCACCCGCAGGCCCACCGTCGTGCCCAACTCGGCGGTGGGGCTCGTCGCCGTCGTCTCCACGTGGTCCACGCTCACCCCGGGCCAGGCCGCGCGGACCCGGGACTTCCAGGCGGCCAGATCGCTCGCCGTGTCCGGGGTCAGGGCGCGGTGGGCCTGGGCGGCGGGGACGTAGAGGCGGTCGACGTACTCGCGGACCATGCGGCCGGCCAGCACCTTCGGACCCAGCAGACTCAACGTCTGGCGGACCATCTGGATCCAGCGGTCGGGCAGGCCGGCGCGGCCCTGCTCGTAGAAGCGGGGGGTCACCCGCTGCTCCAGGAGGTCGTAGAGGGCCGCCGCCTCGATGTCGTCGCGGCGGTCGGCGTCCGTGGCCGCGCCGTCCGCCGTCGGGATGGCCCAGCCGAAGTCCGGCTGGAACCATTCGTCCCACCAGCCGTCCAGGACGGAGAGGTTCAGACAGCCGTTCAGCGCCGCCTTCATGCCGGACGTACCGCAGGCCTCCAGGGGACGCAAGGGGTTGTTCAGCCAGACGTCACAGCCTGGGTAGAGCTTCTGTGCCATCGCCATGCCGTAGTCGGGGAGGAAGACGATGCGATGGCGGACCCTCGGGTCGTCGGCGAAGCGGACCAGTTCCTGCACCAGGCGCTTGCCGCTGTCGTCCGCCGGGTGCGCCTTGCCGGCGACCACGATCTGCACCGGGTGGTCCGGGTGGAGCAACAGGTCCATCAGGCGGTCGCGGTCGCGGAGCATCAGGGTCAGGCGTTTGTAGGAGGGGACGCGGCGCGCGAAGCCGATCGTCAGGACGTCCGGGTCCAGCACCCCGTCGATCCAGCCCAACTCCGCGTTCCCCGCGCCGCGTTGGCGCCAGGACGCGCGCAGTCGCTCCCGCACCTCCAGCACCAGCTGTTCGCGCAGGGTGCGGCGCAGCTCCCAGATTTCCTGGTCCGCGATCTCCGCTACGGAGTCCCAGCGCTCGGAGCCGCCGACGGTCAGCGCGTCCTCGGCCCGCTCCGAGCCGACCTGCCGGGCGCCGAGCCGCAGCACCTCCGGGGCGACCCAGGTCGGTGCGTGCACCCCGTTGGTCACGGAGGTGATCGGCACCTCCTCGGCGTCGAATCCCGGCCACAGGCCCGCGAACATCTCCCGGCTGACCTGCCCGTGCAGCAGCGACACCCCGTTGGCCCGCTGGGCCAGCCTCAGCCCCATCACGGCCATGTTGAACAGGTTCGGCTCGCCGCCCGGGTACGTCTCCATCCCCAGGGTCAGCACACGTTGCACATCGATGCCGGGCAGCTCGGCGTCCGCCCCGAAGTGCCGGGCGACCAGCTCGCGGTCGAAGCGGTCGATGCCGGCCGGGACGGGGGTGTGGGTGGTGAAGACCGTACCGCCGCGCACCGCCTCCAGAGCCGAGTCGAAGTCCAGCCCGTCCGCGCAGAGTTCGGCGATCCGCTCCAGGCCCAGGAATCCCGCGTGCCCCTCGTTGGTGTGGAACACCTCCGGCTCCGGGTGCCCGGTGAGCCGGCAGTACGTCCGCACCGCCCGGACACCCCCTATCCCGAGCAGCATCTCCTGCAGCAGCCGGTGCTCGCTGCCGCCGCCGTAGAGCCGGTCGGTCACCCCGCGTTCGCCGAGGTCGTTCTCCTCCACGTCCGAGTCGAGCAGCAGCAGCGGCACCCGGCCGACCTGGGCCAGCCAGATCCGGGCGTGCAGCGCCTTCGCGCCGGGCAGGGCGAGGGAGAGCTGCGCCAGGGAGCCGTCGGCCTCCTTCAGCTGGGTGAGCGGCAGCTCGTTGGGGTCCAGCACCGGGTAGTGCTCCTGCTGCCAGCCGTCGCGGGACAGGGTCTGCCGGAAGTACCCGTGCCGGTACAACAACCCGACTCCGATCAGGGGCACCCCGAGATCGCTGGCCGCCTTCAGGTGGTCCCCTGCCAGGATGCCGAGGCCGCCCGAGTACTGGGGCAGCGCGGCGGTGATGCCGAACTCCGGGGAGAAGTAGGCGATGGCCGCGGGCATGCCGTCGGCCTGGGTCTGGTACCAGCGGTCGCCGGTCACATAGTCGTCGAGGTCGTCGACGGCCGCGCCGAGGCGGCGCAGGAACCGCCGGTCCCCGGCCAGCTCGGCCAGCCGCGCCGGCCGCACCCGGCCCAGCATCCGCACCGGGTCGCCCCCGGCGGCGGCCCAGGCCTCGGGGTCCACGGACTGGAACAGATCGCGCGTTTCCGCATGCCAGGACCAGCGCAGATTGCGCGCCAGGTCGCTCAGCGGCCGGAGGGGTTCGGGGAGAACGGGACGGACGGTGAAACGACGGATCGCCTTCACATGCCACCTCGGGCGCGTCACGGGGTGAGACGCACGGCGCTGTACGTCTCCTCGTCACTGTCGACGGTAGTGGTTACCCGGGGGTCGGTGGGGACGCGGCCGGCGGGGGTGTCGGGGCGTGGAGGGGCGGTCGCGGGGCACCTGGAAAAAAAGGGGGCCGGTCTTGCGGGTGGACATACGCGTGAGTAGTTAACAAGTTCCGGATTGCCCACCCGAACAGGGTGGGAAGGCTCCTGCGGTACACACCCCACAGGCGTCCCACAGCACCTCCGCAGGACCCACCTCCCCAGATCCATCCGCCACACCCACGTTGACGCGGACAGGAGCGGTCATGCCCGCCACGCACCACTCGTCTTCACCCTCACCGAGCAGCAAGGCCACGGCAGCAGCCAAGGCAACGGCCAAGACGGCGGCCAAGACACCGGCCAAGACGGCGGCCAAGAAGCCGGCTAAGAAAACGGCAAAGAAAACGGCGCCGGAAGCGGCCGGCAAGAAGGTCGCGAAGCCCGCCGCCGACGTGCCACGGACGCCCGGCCCCGCCGGACCCTCGCCCGCCTCCGGGTCGACCACCCTCGGCCGTATCCCCGTCCTCGACGTACGCCCCGTGGTCCAGCACGGGCGCAGGCCGGCCAAGGCCGTGACCGGTGAGTCGTTCGAGGTGTCCGCCACGGTCTTCCGGGAAGGGCACGACGCCGTCGCGGCGAACGTGGTGCTGCGCGACCCGGCCGGCCGGCCCGGCCCGTGGACGCCGATGCGCGAACTCGCCCCGGGCACCGACCGCTGGGGCGCCACCGTCACCGCGGGCCAGCCCGGCCGCTGGACCTACACGGTCGAAGCCTGGTCCGACCCGGTCGCCACCTGGCAGCACCACGCCGGCATCAAGATCCCGGCGGGCATCGACACCGAGCTGGTCCTGGAGGAGGGCGCCCGGCTGTACGAGCGCGCGGCCGACGGCATACCGGAAGGGCAACGGCCGGTCGTAGGAAAGGTCGTGGCGGCCCTGCGGGACGAGAACCGCCCCGCCGCCTGGCGTCTCGCGGCCGCGCTGGCGCCGGAGGTGAAGGACGTACTGGCCCGTCATCCCTTGCGGGAGCTGGTCACCGCCTCCGACCCGATGCCGCTGCTGGTGGAGCGCGAACGCGCCCTGTACGGCTCCTGGTACGAGTTCTTCCCGCGCTCGGAGGGCACCCCCGAGCGGCCCCACGGCACGTTCCGCACCGCCGCGCGCCGGCTGGGTCCGATCGCGGACATGGGCTTCGACGTCGTCTACCTCCCGCCCATCCATCCCATCGGTACGACCTTCCGCAAGGGCCGCAACAACACCCTCACCGCCGGGCCGGACGACGTGGGTGTCCCGTGGGCGATCGGTTCTCCCGAGGGCGGCCACGACGCCGTCCATCCCGATCTCGGCACCCTCGACGACTTCGACTTCTTCGTCGGCAAGGCCCGGGAACTGGGGCTGGAGATCGCCCTCGACTTCGCGCTCCAGTGCTCGCCCGATCACCCGTGGGTGCAGAAACGCCCCGAGTGGTTCCATCACCGGCCCGACGGCACGATCGCATACGCCGAGAACCCGCCGAAGAAGTACCAGGACATCTATCCGATCGCCTTCGACGCGGACATGGACGGTCTGGTCGCCGAGACGGTACGGATCCTGCGGCACTGGATGAGCCACGGCGTGCGGATCTTCCGG